>JBKDZK010000333.1:0-12328 GCA_047971205.1 Draconibacterium sp. | reverse complement strand
TGCAGATAGCTTTTCGGGAATTTTGACGAATTTATTTTTTTCTTTTTCAAGTCAAAATTTTCAGGCATAGCCGTAGCTACGGTTTAAAATTTTGGTGTAGAAAAAGGGAAAAAGAACGAGTAAAAAAACCGAAAAGTTATTTGTTTTGAGTATATTAACCTAAATTTTTTAACCATGACACAAACAAGAGTTTACGCAAGCAAAGACAGCGACATGCTTATGGCAAGCAAAGTAATTGCCACCTCGCTAAGCAACCAATTGCCCGATCTTTCGATGGTGCGCAGCAACTGGACACCTGAATATGCCCAGGCCCTGCACACAAAAATCGACACCGCCATGGAAGACTACCTGGGCCTCGACAAAAAGAAAGCCCTGCGCGATGCCACGGCTGCCCTTACCGAAATACAGGCGCCCGCTTTGCAGGCCCTCCAATTTCTGAAAACCCAGATTGAAGTGGATTTTGGCAAAGACGCCAACGAAATCGTAAAAATACTGGGCTACGACAAATACCTGAAAGCGGCACGTGCCGGCGACCAGGAAGCATTGATCCAGTTGCTGTTTGCCTTTAAAAAAGGAATGACCAACCCGCTTAAAGACGATATGGTGGCCAAAGGCACCAACCCGGCACTTATCGACAACATAATCGGGTACGCCACCCAGCTCAGCGAGGCAAACCTGGCACAGGAAAGTTTAAAGTCGACAACAAAATCGGTGTCGGAAACGGCCGTTGCCGCTCTTAACGAAATCTACAACGAAATAATCGGTATCTGCAAAATTGCCTCGGCCTACTACCAGCACGACGAAATTTTAAAAGCACAGTTTACCTTTAGCCGCGTAGTGGCCAACATGAATGCCGGTGGTAAAAAAACAGACACACCGGAAGAACCTATGGAATAAGCGTTTGATGAACAGAGGCTGTATAAAAAGTTTTTTGTGTTAGATTGAACTTACGATTTGTAAGTAACCACATGGGTTTTCACCCCTAAATCCCCTATAGGGGACTTTAAGCCTCCCCCTTTAGGGGAGGTTTGGAGGGGTAAAAGTCGATCATAAATTGTAAGTTTCTTTTAAAATAATTTGACTTTTTGGAGCCTCTGAGATCTATCGACTTAGAAGCCCTATCATACAACATCGAAAACTGTTTTATCTTCATCGAAACCAATTCTATCAACATCGAAACTGTACCTGCCAGGCTCGAAAAGGGTTCTATCATCACAGAATTCCATTTTATCTTCATTGAAAGCAATTCTATCTTCATTGAAGCTTGTTTTATCCCTATCGAAGAAAGTTCTATCCACATCGAAACACATTTTATATTCATAGAAAAGCTTCCGATCCCCATTGAAAAACGTTCTCTCCTCCCCGAAAGAATACAGGAGCCGGTATCACAGAATCTACAGACTCCCGATACTGGATCCCCATTCTCTGAACCCTGAACCCTGAACCCTGAACTCTGAACTCTGAACTCTGAACTCTGAACCCTGAACCCTAAATTAGACTATTTCTAAATTTCCCGGATTTCAGAAAAATTGCTTTTTTGTCATTTGTAGATTCAAATCAATACCTACATTTGCAATCTCTAAATAGCAAAATTGAAAGCTACTACTACAGATATCCGACATAAAGGTTTTGTAAAGGAGGTAAACAACAACTCACTGATTGTTACCATCATCAACCAGTCTGCATGTTCTTCGTGCCATGCAAAAGGAGCCTGTACGGTGGCCGATTACCAGGACAAGGAAATTGAAATCACCGATTTTAAAGGCAATTACAAACCGGGCCAGGAAGTCACCATTCTTTTCAAAGAATCAAAAGGTTTTACAGCGCTGCTTTGGGGCTACGTTGTTCCCTTTTTACTGGTATTGCTCACATTGATCGTTATGCAGTCGGTCACCGGTAACGAGTTACAATCGGGGCTGGTATCGCTGGCGATTCTAATACCATACTATATAACATTATATTTTTTTAGGCATCTATTAAAAAAAATATTCAAATTCGAACTTGAAGAAACTGATTAACAAATGAGTATCACCGTTGTATATACGATTGTCACACTGGCAGTAATTGGAGCAACTGCGGCTGTAATCCTCTACTTTGTGGCGCAAAAATTCAAGGTCGTGGAAGACCCGCGCATCGACGATGTGGAAGGATCGCTTCCGGGAGCCAATTGTGGCGGATGTGGCTTTGCAGGCTGCAGGGCCTTTGCCGAAGCATGTGTTAAAGCGTCCGACCTGGGCGACCTGAACTGCCCGGTAGGCGGAAACGACACCATGGGGCAGGTGGCAACCATTTTAGGATTGGAGGCCGTTGCAAAAGACCCGCGCGTGGCCTTTATCCGTTGTAACGGAACCTGCGACCACCGTCCGAAAACAAGCCAGTTCGACGGCGCAACAACCTGTGCCATCGCCTCGTCTGTTTACAGTGGCGAATCCGACTGCCAGTTCGGCTGTTTGGGTTACGGCGATTGTTACGACGCCTGCGAATTCGACGCCATCGACCTGCGTGCCGGAATGGGCGTTCCGCTTATCCTCGACGACAAATGTGTGGCCTGCGGAGCCTGTGTGGACGCTTGTCCGAAAGACCTGATTGAGATGCGCAAACGCATGCCCAAAGACCGCAAAGTGGTGGTGGCCTGCCGCAACATGGACAAAGGCGGTGTGGCGAAAAAAGCTTGTAGTGTAGCATGTATCGGTTGCAGTAAATGTTTTAAAGAGTGTAAGTTCGATGCCATTACCATCAAGAACAACCTGGCTTTCATCGACTCAGACAAATGCAAACTGTGTCGCAAATGTGTGCCGGTTTGCCCTACCAATTCCATTCTCGAACTGAACTTTCCACCACGAAAAGTGAAACCCAAAGTAGAAGTTGAAACCAATAGCTAAATAATTCAGGATGTTAAAAACGTTCAAAATAGGCGGAGTACATCCTCCCGAAAATAAATTGTCGAAAGACCGGAAAATCGAAGTTCTTTCGATTCCTTCGGCTGTTTTTATTCCGGTGGCACAGCACATCGGAGCACCGTCAACACCGGTTGTTAAAAAAGGCGACAAGGTAAAAGTGGGACAGGTAATTGCGCAAAGCAGCAGTTTTGTTTCCACCAACATTCATTCTTCCGTTTCAGGAACAGTTAAGAAAGTTGATTTCTCGGCCGATAGCTCGGGCTATCCCAAACAAGGAATTTTTATTGATGTGGAAGGAGACGAGTGGATGGAAGACATCGACCGTTCCGAAACACTGGTAAAAGATATTTTGGTTGACGGGGCTGAAATCGTCAAAAAGATCCAGGAATGCGGAATTGTAGGATTGGGAGGAGCTACCTTCCCAACGCACGTAAAACTGGTTCCGCCAAAGGGCATGAAAGCCGGGGTTCTGCTGATCAACGGCGTGGAATGTGAACCTTACCTGACTTCCGACCACCGGCTGATGCTGGAAAAAGCGGAGGAGATTTTGGTGGGTATTCAGTTGCTGATGAAAGCGATGAATGTTGACAAAGCAGTAATCGGTATCGAAAACAATAAACCGGACGCCATTCAGCTTCTTTCCGAAAAATGCAAAACAGTTGCCGGAGTTAGCGTGGTTGCACTGAAAGTTCAATACCCGCAGGGAGGTGAAAAACAGCTGATCAACGCAGTTACGGGCCGCGAAGTTCCGTCGGGCGCATTGCCCATTGCAGTGGGTGCCGTAGTGAGCAACGTGGGAACTGCCTTTGCTGTTTACGAAGCCATTCAGAAAAACAAACCACTGTTTGAGCGTGTAGTTACCGTTACCGGGAAAGGAGTATCCAAGCCTTCGAACTTCCTGGTAAGAGTCGGAACGGCTACTTCAGAATTGGTGGAAGCAGCAGGCGGACTGCCTGAAAATACAGGAAAAATAATAAGTGGCGGACCGATGATGGGACGCGCCATCAGCTCGCTGGATATTCCGGTTACCAAAGGAACCTCGGGCATTTTGCTGATGAAGGAAGAAGAATCGAAGCGGGAGGAAATAATCGCCTGTATTCGTTGTTCCCGTTGTGTATCGGTTTGTCCGATGGGCCTGGAACCTTACCTGCTTATGACTTTGGGAGAAAAACAAATTTATGACCGCGCCGAAAGTGAAAGGGTGATGGATTGCATTGAATGTGGTTCGTGCAGTTATACCTGTCCCTCCAACCGGCCATTGCTGGACTACATCCGCTTTGGAAAGGGAAAAGTTGGTCAAATCATTCGTTCTCGGAAAAAATAAAAGCCTCCCCTAGCCCCTCCCAGGGAGGGGAAAGAGGAACCACAAAAAGAATTGAATTGTAATAAAATAATATCGTTATCAATCTCTTATTTCTCCCCCTTGGGGGAGTTAGAAGGGGCTAATAATTTCAATAATGAGTAAATTATTAACAGTTTCGCCTTCGCCGCACGTACATTCAAGCGACTCGACACAGAAAATTATGTACCGGGTGATTTACGCCATGGTTCCGGCACTGATCTGGTCGGTGTTTATGTTCGGGATCGATGCCTTGCGTGTAACCCTGATAGCGGTTGCTGCCTGTGTGGCTTTCGAATACCTTATTCAAAAATACCTGATGAAAGTTACACCGTCGGTTACCGATGGTTCTGCCATCATTACAGGTATATTACTGGCATTTAACGTTCCGTCGAGCCTGCCGTGGTGGATCATTTTAATTGGTGCAATGGCGGCCATGGGAATTGGTAAACTTTCATTTGGCGGCCTCGGAAGCAACATTTTTAACCCGGCTTTGGTAGGTCGTGTGTTTTTGCTGTTGTCGTTCCCGGTTCAGATGACTTCGTGGCCCGGAATTAAACTGGCAGCGGTTGATGCAGTGTCAACAGCTACTCCGCTGGCATTGATCAAAGAAAGCGTGAAAAACGGCATTCCGATTGCAAAAGTTCAGGGTTTGCCCGATCTAACTGATATGGCTCTTGGTATGAATGCCGGTTCGCTGGGTGAAGTTTCAGCCTTGCTGCTGGTATTGGGCGGAATTTATATGATCTGGAAAAAAGTAATTACCTGGCATATTCCGGTTTCCATTCTTGCAACAGTACTGGTATTCTCCGGTATTTTCTGGGGAATCAATCCTGAAATGTATGTAAACCCGGTTTTCCACATTATGACAGGGGGGTTAATGCTGGGTGCCATTTTTATGGCTACTGATATGGTGACTTCACCCATGAATCCGAAAGCACAGATCATCTACGGAATCGGAATCGGGTTGATAACCATCAGCATTCGTATGTTTGGCGCTTACCCCGAAGGTATTTCATTCGCCATTCTGATTATGAATGCGGTGACACCTTTACTCAACTATTACATTAAACCCAAACGATTCGGAGGACAATAAAATGGCAAAGAAAGAATCGACTTTTACAAGTATGGTGGCAACCCTGGTTTTGGTTACCGGAATTGCCGCAGCTGCGCTGGGTTTTGTGTACGACTTTACCAAAGCCCCCATCGAGGCAGCAAAAATTAAAGCACAAACCGAAGCGATCACCCAGGTTCTTCCCGAATTTGATGAACTGGGAACCAGCTATAAAGTTCCAAGCGAAGCAGGTGGCGACAGCATTGAGCTGTTTCCCGCATTCAAAGGCGGCGAACTGGCCGGAACTGCCATAAAAACATACACCCGCACTGGTTTTAGCGGTTTCATTTCCATTATGGCCGGAATTGACAAGGATGGAAACATCTCCGGTTATTCGGTGTTGGACCATGCTGAAACACCGGGTTTGGGTTCCAAAATGGATACCTGGTTTAACAACGCCACCAAACCCAATCAGAATGTAATCGGGAAAAACCCAAATACCACGAACTTTACCGTATCAAAAGACGGTGGTGACATTGATGCCATCACGGCTTCGACCATCACCTCACGCGCTTTCCTCGATGCCTTGCGCAGAGGATATACGGCTTACGAAACGAAGAAATAGTTCAGAGTTCAGAGTTTGAAAAAGAACAATCAAACTCGAATTCAATTATAAAGACAAGAATGTATAAGTTTAACAGGGTTGGAACTTCAGAAAGATACTCTGAACACTAAACTCTAAACATTAAACTACAGAAATATGAATCAGTGGAAAAATTTTTCGAAAGGATTTATAAAAGAAAACCCGGTATTTGTATTAGTACTTGGGATGTGTCCTACTCTCGGGGTTACTTCTTCAGCCATAAACGGTCTGGGAATGGGCTTGGCAACCACCTTTGTTTTGCTTATGTCGAACATTGTTATTTCATTGGTAAAAGACGTTATTCCGGATAAAGTAAGAATCCCGGCTTTTATTGTGATCATTGCAGCTTTTGTTACCGTTGTTCAGTTACTGATGCAGGCTTTTGTTCCTGCCCTGTACAAAAGCCTGGGGTTGTTTATTCCCTTGATTGTGGTAAACTGTATCGTACTTGGCCGTGCTGAAGCCTTTGCATCAAAAAACAATCCTTTGTCGTCGGCCATCGACGGAATTGGAATCGGACTCGGATTCACTTTTGCCCTGGTTTTACTTGGCGGTATCCGCGAAGTACTGGGAAGCGGCAAGCTTTTCAACATCACTTTGTATTCCGAGAATTTCGTAACACTACTTTTTGTTCTGGCACCCGGAGCGTTTATTGTTTTGGGCTACCTGATTGCCATTATTAACCGCATTAAAAAGAATTAAGGAGGAAAGGATATGAGTTACTTTGTAATTATACTGGGCGCGATACTGGTTAACAACATTGTGTTAATGCAGTTTTTGGGAATCTGCCCTTTTCTGGGGGTTTCCAAGCGTATCTCCACCGCAATCGGAATGACAGGTGCCGTAGCTTTTGTTATGGTGTTGGCAACCATTGTTACCTACCTTATTCAGAACTATGTGCTCAATAAGTTTGGGCTGGCCTTTTTACAAACCATTGCGTTTATCCTGGTAATAGCCTCGCTGGTTCAGCTGGTCGAAATTATTCTGAAAAAAGTAAGCCCGCCGCTTTACCAGGCACTGGGTATATTTCTTCCGCTGATTACTACCAACTGTGCAATCCTGGGTGTGGCAATTCTAACCATCCAAAAAGAATTCAACCTGCTCGAAGGAGTCGTTTACGCGATCTCGAATGCCATCGGTTTTGGACTGGCCTTGATCATTTTTGCCGGTATTCGCGAACACCTTGATTTGCAGAATGTACCCAAAGGATTAAAAGGCACTCCGATCGCTTTGATAACCGCCGGAATTCTGGCAATGGCCTTTATGGGATTCTCGGGTTTGGTATAAGTTTAAATCTACATTAATTAGATAAATAAAAAGGGAAACTGTTCATTTCAACTTCTCTAAATGACATTTAAATGCTAATTTTGCTATGTATAGATAGCAATTTTAACAACCTCATAAAAAAGTAAATACCTTGGAATTTTTTCAGCAGATACATAAATCATTGCTCATTAGTCCGAAAGAGACCATTAAGCGGGAGTTGATGGACCAAATCGACTGGAGCCAGCGACTCATCTGTATCAAAGGATTCAGAGGAGTTGGGAAAACGACTTTTCTGCTGGATTACATCCGGAAATACCACCCCGAGAGCAACGATGTACTTTACATCAACCTGAACAACTTTTATTTCACCAAACGGAAAATAAGTTCGTTTGCAGATGAGTTTGCCAAACGGGGCGGAAAAATCCTCGTATTGGATCAGATTCAGAAATACCCCGATTGGTCGGAAGACCTTAGAAAGTGTGTCGATGAAATTCCGGAGATTCAGATCATATTTTCATCGTCACCGGTTTTAAGAATTACCGAGGGGAACCCCGACTTGGAAGGGATTGCAAAAATCTACCACCTCGAAGGACTTTCGTTCCGCGAATACCTGAACCACCTGGCAGGAAAAAACTTTAGAACCTACAGCTTCGAGGAAATTCTGTCGGATCATATTTCCATTGCACAGGAGATTGTTGCGGAGGTTCGCCCGCTGGCTTTTTTCGACGAATATTTGAAAAACGGATACTTCCCCTATTACATGGATGATCCGAACTTTTATACAAACCGTTTACTGAAGAATATAAATCTGGCCCTGGAAATTGATGTTCCGTACATCAACCAGATCGAATTTAAATACCTGTCGAAACTGAGAAAGCTGTTGCATTTGCTGGCATCGGAAACACCTTTTACACCCAATGTGAGCAAACTGGCCGGTTCGATCGAGACTTCGCGTGCCACGGTAATGAATTACCTGAAGTACCTGAAAAATGCCAAACTGATCAACCTGCTTTATACCAACGGTGGTGGCGACGACGACCAGATGAAAAAACCGGACAAGGTATACATGCACAACACCAACCTGCTGCACGCCATTGCGCCTGATAATACCGACAATCTGACGATGCGCCAGACCTTTTTTTACAACCAGGTTGGCTACAAACGAAAACTTTCAAAATCGCCGGTAGCCGACTTTTGTGTCGATGGAAAATACCAGTTTAACGTGGGTGGCCGCAAACTGCAAGCCGAAGGGGATATTTACGCGGCATCCGATGTAATTGAAATCGGACAGGGCAAAAAGATCCCACTCTGGCTGTTTGGATTTTTGTATTAGATACGGGATACCCGATATTGGATACAAGATGTCAGATATTGGATACTGAATATTGAAATAAAAAAAGTAATAATAAAGGATGTCTTATAAACGACTTGAAATATGGCAGATAGCAAATGAGCTCGTCATCAAAATACACAAGATGACCCTGAAACTATTCGAGTCAAGAGAAATAGAATATATCAACAAAACCTGAAGAAGAATATTCATAATACGATCGAGCATCAAGTATCCGGAATCAAATATCGAGAATCAAAAATCAAATAAATTAAATAGATTAAAAACGCAAATAAAATGGCAAAACAAAAAAAATTCATCACATGTGACGGTAACTACGCTGCTGCGTACATGAGTTACATGTTTAGTGAAGTTGCCTGCATCTATCCTATTACACCGTCTTCAACTATGGCCGAGTATGTGGATGAATGGGCTGCTTTTGGTAAGAAAAATATGTTCGGACGTCCTGTTCGCCTGGCAGAAATGCAGAGTGAGGCTGGCGCAGCAGGTGCCGTTCACGGTTCATTGCAGTCGGGAGCGCTTACTTCCACTTATACAGCTTCTCAGGGATTGTTACTGATGATCCCGAACATGTATAAAATTGCGGGTGAGCTTCTGCCTACCGTATTCCACGTAAGTGCCCGTGCACTTGCCGGTCATGCATTGTCGATCTTTGGCGACCACAGCGATATTTACGCTGCCCGTCAAACCGGTTTTGCAATGTTGGGAGCTGGTTCTGTTCAGGAAGAAATGGACCTTGCCGGTGTTGCCCACCTGGCTACGCTTAAGTCAAGAATTCCGTTCCTGGCTTTCTTCGACGGTTTCCGCACATCACACGAAATCCAGAAGATTGAAGCCATTGCAATGGAAGACATCGTTCCGCTGGTTGACCAAACAGCTTTGCAGGAATTCCGTAACAGGGCTTTGAATCCTGAAAATCCGGTAACCCGTGGTACAGCTCAAAACCCGGATATCTTCTTCCAGGCAAAAGAATCGGCCAACAAATTTTACGATGCCGTTCCGGATATCGTAGCCGGGTACATGGATCAAATCAGCGAATTAACAGGTCGCAAATACCGTCCGTTTACTTATTACGGAGCTCCGGATGCTGAAAATATCATCATCGCTATGGGTTCTGTTACAGAAACCATCAAAGAAACCATCGACTACCTGGCTTCTCAGGGCAAAAAAGTTGGTTTGGTTTCCGTTCACCTGTTCCGTCCGTTCTCGGCCAAACACTTTGTTGAAGCACTCCCTTCAACGGTTAAGAGAATTGCTGTTCTTGACCGCGCCAAAGAACCGGGAGCTGCTGGCGAACCGCTGTACCTCGACATCCGTTCATATTTCTACGGAAAAGAAAAAGCTCCTGAAATCGTTGGCGGACGCTTCGGTTTAGGATCAAAAGATACCACTCCGGCCCAGATTCTTTCGGTTTACGAAAACCTGGAAATGAAAGAGCCGAAAAATGCCTTCACCATCGGTATTGTTGACGATGTTACCTTTACATCGCTTCCGATGAAAGAGGAAATCAATATTACACCTGCCGGTACTTACCAGGCCAAATTCTATGGTTTGGGGTCTGACGGTACTGTGGGTGCCAACAAAAACTCGATCAAAATTATTGGCGACGCTACCGATAAATCGTGCCAGGGATACTTCCAGTACGACTCAAAAAAATCAGGCGGTTTTACCTGTTCGCACCTGCGTTTTGGCGACAAGCCAATCCGCTCGACTTACCTGGTAACCACTCCTGACTTTGTGGCCTGCCACGTTCCGGCTTACCTGCATTTGTACGATGTACTGAAAGGTTTGAAAAAAGGAGGTTCATTCCTGCTGAACTCAATCTGGGACGAAGAAGAAACAAAAAATCAGCTGCCCGACAGTATGAAAAAATACATGGCAGCCAACGATATCAGCTTCTACACTATCAACGGTACCAAACTGGGTGAAGAACTTGGTTTGGGAACCCGTACCAATACCATCATGCAGTCGGCATTCTTCAAAATCACCGGTGTTATTCCTTACGAAATGGCTGTGGAAGAAATGAAGAAAGCCATTGTTAAATCATACGGCAAAAAAGGCGAGCACATTGTAAACATGAACTACGCTGCAGTTGACGCCGGTGGTAAAAACGTGGTACAGGTAGAAGTACCGGCAGAATGGAAAGACATTGTGCTGAAAAGCGAAGAAGAAGAATCAGTACGCCCGGCCTACATCCGCAAAGTGGTTGATGTAATCAACGGCCAGCGTGGCGACGATCTTCCTGTTTCTACTTTTGT
Source organism: Draconibacterium sp. (assembly GCA_047971205.1). GTDB lineage: Bacteria > Bacteroidota > Bacteroidia > Bacteroidales > Prolixibacteraceae > Draconibacterium. Next base: position 1,517 of record JBKDZK010000333.1, on the reverse strand, counting down.
TGGTTCGGAAGACGGACAGTTCCCGCTCGGAACAGCTGCTTTCGAAAAACGCGGTATCGCAGTAAACGTACCCGAATGGCAGGCCGACAACTGTATCCAGTGTAACCAGTGTGCGTACGTTTGTCCTCACGCTGCTATTCGTCCGTTCTTGATGACCGAAGAAGAAGTGGATGCAGCTCCTGCAGGAACTGAAGTAAAAACGGCCACTCCTTCCAAAATGTTTGGTGGACTGAACTTCCGCATCCAGGTATCGCCACTTGACTGTACAGGTTGTGGTAACTGTGCCGACGTTTGTCCTTCAAAAGAAAAAGCGCTGATTATGAAGCCGCTTGGAACACAGCAGGCCGAAGTGGAACGCTGGAACTACATGGACGACAAAGTAACCGTGAAAGAAAATGTGGTTGACAAAACCAAGTCGGTTAAAAACTCGCAGTTTGCCCAGCCATTGTTCGAGTTCTCGGGAGCTTGTGCAGGTTGTGGTGAGACTCCATACATTAAGCTGATCACCCAGTTATACGGCGAGCGTATGATGGTGGCCAACGCTACCGGATGTTCTTCTATCTATGGTGGTTCGGCTCCGTCAACTCCTTACTGTAAACACAAAGAATCAGGTCACGGTCCGGCATGGGCAAACTCACTGTTCGAAGACAACGCCGAGTACGGTTTTGGTTTTTCCGAAGGTGTTTCAGCTCAACGCAACCGTATTGAAGACATTATGAGCACTGCGCTTTCAAACGGTGCTTCAGAGGCAGAAAAAGAAGCTTTTGCTGAATGGATCGCTCAAAAGAACGATGGCGAAGGTTCGGTAGTTGCGTCTAAAAAAGTACTTGATGTAATCGAAAACGCCAACAGCGAATACGCCAGCCAAATCAAAAAGCTGAAACAGTACCTGGTTAAAAAATCAATCTGGGTATTTGGTGGCGACGGTTGGGCTTACGACATCGGTTATGGTGGTCTTGACCACGTAATGGCCAGCGGAGAAGACGTAAACGTACTGGTAATGGATACCGAGGTATATTCAAACACTGGTGGACAGTCGTCGAAAGCAACTCCGGTGGGTGCTGTGGCTAAATTCGCCGCTGCCGGTAAACGCGTTCGCAAAAAAGACCTGGGTGCCATGATGATGAGCTATGGTTATGTGTACGTAGCACAGGTGGCTATGGGAGCTAATCAGTCGCAATATTTCAAAGCGCTGAGAGAAGCTGAAGCTTATCCAGGTCCATCGCTGATCATTGCTTATTCTCCATGTATCAACCACGGATTGCGTGCCAGCATGGGACGTACCCAGGAAGAAGAGAAGAAAGCTGTTAAAGCTGGTTACTGGTCGCTGTACCGTTACAACCCGCTGTTGGAAGCCGAAGGTAAAAACCCGTTCCAGCTGGATTCAAAAGAGCCGGATTGGAACAAATTCCAGGACTTCCTGAACGGCGAAGTACGTTATACTTCACTGAAAAAAACGTTCCCGGCAGCCGCCGACGAACTTTTCTCAGCAGCCGAAGACAACGCAAAATGGCGTC
>JBKDZK010000332.1:0-15704 GCA_047971205.1 Draconibacterium sp. | reverse complement strand
CCCAACCTACTACCACGCCTTCGTCGGCGGTTCCGTCGTGACCGTTACCTGTTATGTCCACAAATGAGTTTCCGTCTCCTTCGTCCATGGGCCAGTAACCCAACAAATCAGCATTGTTTGGATTTACAGAGAAGAACATGTTGTTCTCAATTTGCGACTGAGAGATCGCTGTTTTCCATAAACGCACCTGGCTCATCGCACACTGATCGACAAAATACGATCCACTGGAGATCATCTTCATGTAATCAAAACGAACAGCGCCTCCTTTAGGAGCGGGTGGATTAAATTTAATATCCTGCTGTCCATCTCTGTAGATGGTAAGACTTGTTCCGTCGTACACAAAAGTCCAGTGGTACCATTGATTTGCCTTGAGATCTGAATCTGTTTGAACCTGGCCTCCCAGCGTTTTAATCTGTAAATAATTATAAGGACTGTTGGCATCGCCAAAGCGAATATAAATCTCATGGTCTTTACTTCCGGTGCTAAAAACCGCCTGGTTATTTTTGTTGTACCCCGACATACGCGCCCAAAACTCAAGCGACCATTCTTTTGTGGTGATTCCCCAATCGGTTTCCGGTGCCATCGTAATCTTTCCACTCCTTCCGTTAAGAACAGGAACCGAAACTTTCAGGGGTTTAGACAACAGGTAAATAAACCTGGATTGCGATACTGATTTAGTCACACCTCCGGCCAGTACATCACCCAGTTCAACTCCCAGGGCATATTGCTTTCCTCCGGTATCGAAGTCTTTAACGCTAAAAGAATAAGCCGTGCTTATTTCTCCTGCCGGGATAATCACTTTTGCGTTTTCAGGCAGCTGAAAATCAGGTACAGGATAATATTCCGTAGCATTCTCTTCGTTATAAGAATCGATTAATTCGGGGATTAATTTGATGGTAACCTCCACGTCGTTGGTCACTTGTTTGGCAAGGCGCACATTAACATTAATGACCACTTCTTCTTTCATGGTCAAGGTGGCAGATTTGGAAGTAACTGCATCACCTAAATAAATGCTATTGTCGATAACTCCATATTCGGCATCGTCGCAGCCTGAGAAAAGAATGCCCAGGCATGTGATGATAAAACTTAATGCATATATCTTTTTCATTTCTTTTAATTTTTAGCGATCCGTCAACCGACGGATGAAACTTGCATGCCCGTCAACTGAGGGATAATAATATTCCAATTTGAAATTTTGACATGCTTGTTTTCATTTCTTTTGTTCGTGTTACAAATCAATGCTATTTCGCGGCTTCAGAACTTTGTTCCGTCGCATTTTGTCTTTCGTTGAATATCCTGAATATGTTGGTAATCCCCTTACGCAGGAAGTAGTATTCAGGCGATCCATTGTAGTCACCTTTTCCTTTCGGTGCGTAGTCAAATCCAGACCGGTACAGTCCGCATCCGCCGATTTGCTGATTTAGCTCTTCAGGCTTAAAAATAAACTCTGACATTCCAAGAAATCCACCTCCCGAATTGGCATACGACTCAAAGTTCTCGGTAAGGATTGTTCTGCGTATCACTTCTTTCTCCGTGATTGCTCCGGACTCAATGTGTTTGGCCATATCTCTTAAAACACCACTAACGCGGTAAGTACGGTTGGCATCAGAAGTTGAACCATAAGCCTGTAAAACAAAGTAGTCGATATATTGCGATTCCCAGTCCTGGCCCATCCCTTTTCCTACACCAACTTCTCCGTCAACAAGGAACAGCAAGCCGGGAATGGCTGGTTTTCGTCCATCTCTGTCAGTCCTTTGGGAACCGGAACCAAACCAATACCCCAATTCTTCTATAAAGATTTTGCTTTGTACATTGTTCCTCCACAGGTAGGCAGCACTGTTACCTCCTCCCCATGGCTCATAATCCCAATCAAAACCGTCGTAACCTGCCGCAACAACAGCATCGTAAATTGCTTCGGCATATTTGCGGATGGCTGGTCTCACAACCGCTTCATCTGAACTGTTCCCAATATTATAGATTTCATCTTCGGGCATATCGTCTCCTACCTTTGCCGAGAAAAGTGTAACAACCACCTTAGTGCCCTTTACTTGCTGCACGTATTCCATGTCAGCTTTACGTTCGGGGCTAAGATCGAATTTTGGGTGTCCTCCCCAGTTGGAAGCAATGGTTACAGAGTCGGGTAATCCCCTCAGGCTGTTTTCTCCTGTGGGAGAAATGCCATTCCAGTTGTCGAACCATACAAATACCTGCGGAAGCCCCGGTGTGCTCTTCCATTCACGAAGGGCCGCATAGTATTCTTCGCTTTTAATTGTGGTATTTAAATCCGTATCATTTACAGATTCTGTTTCCAGCCAATCGTTGCATCCTGTAAACAGGGTAGCCATGAAGAAGGCTAGTAATGATATTTTTATATTTCTTGTTTTCATTTCGTATTTACTTTTTTTAGATATGAAATTCATACAGGTAAAGTTTTTTGTTTCGTAAACGTCTCACCTTGTAATTCATCGCCTTAGGGTTTTTGAGCCCACCAAATATCTGTGTTGGCAACATCGTCACCTCCCAGCATTTGCACTGCCTCCTGTACATTCGTATTATTTCCCTGGTACTGCGATTGTGGAAACGGTAAGCGTCTTACCATACGAGATGAACTGTTGGTAACATCGCCGATAAAACCACTTGAACTAAGATTATCCTGCGCCGGGAAAAACTGGGGAAATCCGGTTCTCCGGTGATCACACCACGACTCAAAACCTAGCGGGTAATTCGCCAGCCACTTTTGCGTGATAATCTTTTCCAGTTTGGTGTTTTCACTTGTGCCGGCATCATCCCATGATACGGTAACCGGAGTATTGACTGAAATCGAAATATTGGTTGCAATGTCTTTATAAACTTCCGGAGGTGTTGTTGACTGAATGAAATCCCCGGCAGTAACACCATGTTGCTCCATCGACAAGGTGATGCCTTCCTCGTAAAACGACCTTGCCTGTTCGTCGCCTCCGGGTATCCATCCCCTCAGTGCCGCTTCGGCTTTTAGAAAAGCAGTTTCGGCTGCACAATAAACCAGCAACGGAGAATCAGAAGCAAACGCAGGTTTTGAAAAGTATGCTGTGGCAGAATACCACGGTTTGTATATGTTTTTAATTCCCATGCGAACACCCCGGTACTTTTCGTCGTAAGTGGCCAAAGTCATGTAAATCTCTCTGCGGGGATCTTCAAAACCGTTCATGTAGGCAGATAACACAGCGCTAACGGCCAGGTCGCCCCACGAATGCGAAGATTTGTAATAGGGATTATCCTGGGTGGGGATAAAAGCGTTGTCAGTGTTCACTTCAATGGGGCCGGCATCGATGGCTTGCTGCATAACGGTTTTGGCATATTCGGTGTCAACCTGGGCAATGCGAACTGCCATGCGCAGCTTTAACGAATTGGCAAACCTGATCCATTTTCCAAAATCGCCATTAAATACTACGTCGTATTCTGCCAAGGGACTTTGCGTTGGTTTTTCAGCCAAATAACTGGTTAAAGAAGCGATGCTGTTGTCCAGGTCGGCAATTAAGTTGTGGTATACGTCCTGAACATTATCGTATCCGGTTGTCAATCCGCCTTCGCTTATTTTTGAATAAGGAATTGGTCCGTACATGTCGGTTACGCGGAGCATGGTTGCCACCCGAAGAATATTAGCCCAGGCATAAATGTACCCGTTGCTTTGGGTTACTTCTTTTACAAACAGGTAATTCGAGTTAAAATCCACCATGATTGTGTTAAACGGATAGTCAACCCAGTCTTTGGCGGGGTTAAAAGTGCCGAAATTGGTTCCCTGCCAGCTATTGGTAGTTACCATGTAGCCTCCGTACTGGTTTCCAACCATTTGTTCAACCATCTGGTTCCGGTTTTCCTGGGCGTAATGCATGGTCGAAATCAGTGTTGGGAACAAGGAGCCTATCCTTTCCGAATTTGTCAGGTCATTTTCTGACGGGTTGGATGGATGAAGATTCAAATCCTCAAAATTATCGGTACAGGAAGTGATAAGCAATGCTGCAAAAAACAGCATAATTGCCTTACGTATTGTTCTTTGATTATATAGTTTCATGATTTCGTTCTTTTAGACTTGTAACTTAATGCTAAAACCCATGTTCCTCAGGCGTGGCTGCATAAAATAGTCGACTCCTGTATAGAAAGTACTTGATGAAGAAGGTACGAGTTCCGGATCGAAAGGTGCTTTGCAGTAAAGCATAGCCAGGTTGCTGCCAACCAGGGCAAGCGTAACATCTGCCACATTGTTTAATTTCTTTTTGGGGATCATGTATTCGAGGCTAACTTCCTGTAAACGAATGTTGGTAGCGTCGTACACATAGTAGTCTGCCTTACCTGTTCCTTCTCCTACAATATTCAAGAAGTCTTGAGCTGATATCTCGTTTCCGTTAATGGTAACGCCTCCTGCCTCGCGCAAACGGGCGCTATGTTCGGAAACACCGTAGCGGTCGAGTATGGCTTGTGTATTCGAAACTGCCAAACCACCAAAGCGTCCGCTAAGCAAAACGTTTAACCGAAGTCCTTTGTACGAGAAAGAATTTCGCCATCCCATATTGTATTTGGGAAGCAGCGAACCTAATTTTTTGTAGTCATCAGGGTTCAGGCTAACCATCGACGGAAGCAATGTAGAATGATCAAGATAGATGTAGCCATTGTTGTCGCGTTTGAAATCGGAAGTCATGTAAATGTCTCCCATGGTACCTCCTTCGGTAAGTTTTAACTGGGGAGAACCTGAACTACCTAAGGTGGCTTTGTTGATTTCAGTTATTTCAATTTCCTGTCCGTCAATCTGGAAATTGCTAACCAGTCGTTCAACCTTGTTTTTATTGTAGGTAAAAGTCCAGTTCGAAGCCCAACTGAAGTCTCCCCATTGCTGATCATACCCTAAAGCCAGCTCGATACCCGAGTTTAATACATTTCCGGCCTGGATGTAAACATTGTCGTTTCTTCCGTCGGCCAATTTTGCCAGGTGGGTCTGATTACGCGTATTCGAATAATAATACGTGGCATCCAGCGAAAGGCTGGCATCAAAAAACTTCATATTCAGCCCGGCTTCAAATGAGTTGGTAATTTCGGGTTTGAGGTTGTAGTTTGGTTTGGTACGCGACAGTTGGTACGAGTCGGTCTGGTCATCGTAAATATAAAATCTCCGTGTCAGGTAAGGATCATACGAGTTTCCTACCGATGTGAAAGCGACACGTCCTTTCAGGTAGTTAAACCAATCAGGAAGTTGGATCACTTCGCTTGCAAGGCTCGATAAACCTACCGACGGATAGAAGAATGAACGCTCTTTGGATTCGGACCAGGCCAGTGCTGAATCCCAGTCGTTACGGCCGGTAAGTGTGAGAAACAGGAAGTTGTTATAGCCAAATTCCGCGTTGGCAAATACCGATTGGGTCTGACGTTTAAGCCCGTCATCATCAAGTTTAAAAATACCTACCGATCGTCCCATGTTCTCGATGGTAAACCAGTTGGTTATTTTCTCCAGATCGCCCTCGATGGTCCGGCTGCTAACCCGGCGATCTTTAATGGATGCACCCAGGTTTACGTTGACGGAAAAAGAGCCAACCTTTTTATTTAAACTAGCTATCACATCGGCATAGGTTTGTCTTTCATCGCGGTCTTCTACCCGGAAGCGGCCTTTTGCTCCTGCAAAAACTGCCAGCGTTCCGGCGTAGCGGCTATCAGTATTTTCCAGATTGGAGTTGTCAACATTTACGCGGCCGGCTACATTAAGCCAGTCTGTAATATTGTATTTCAGGCTGGTCGAAAATATATACCTTCTCCGGTTCACTTCCCGGTTCATCCGGTTCATGATCCAGTACGGGTTTTGCAGCGATAGACCCTGGTCTCCGTACGGCCAAAACTGGACATTTACTTCCCGAGCGACATCGTAACGTTCGAATAATTGCACTTCGCGAAAATCTTCACCTCTTGGGAAAAGATAAAGTGCCGGAAGCGGGTTGAAATACTGACCCTGAGAAACCATGTTTTTACTTTCCTGCACAATGTAGTTGATGCTCGCATCCATCAGAAACTTGTCGTTTAAGAAAGAACTGGTATTCCGGTAAGTGAAGTTGTAACGGTCGTATTCGTTGTTGGGAAGAATACCGTTGGCATTGTTGGCCGAAAACGACAGGTAGCTCTGGCTCTTGTCATTTCCGGTTGAAATGGAAGCCGAATTTACCAGGTTCACCCCGGTGTTAAAAAAGTTGGCCGGATCGTACCTGTATTCGGTAGGAGCACCCCAACTAGAGGTCAAACCATTGGTGTTTCCATATTTGTTTTGGAATTCCGGCATCATCAGAGGAGATGAAAATGTAGTGCTGTTGCTGTAAGAAACAGTCGTTTTTCCAGCCCGTCCTTTTTTGGTGGTTATTAAAATTACACCGTTTGAACCTTCGTATCCGTAAAGGGCCGCTGCGGAAGGACCTGTTAAAACAGACATGCTTTCAATGTCGTCGGGGTTGATGTCAGCAGCGCTTTCAGTGCCGGGTTGTGAAGAATATGCTCCTACATCGGTTTTTCCATACATGTAGTTGTTCATCGGTACACCGTCAATAACATACAAGGCATTGTTGCTAAGCGTAATCGATTTTGTTCCCCGCATTACTACTTTTACTGCAGAACCTGGGCCAGCGGCGCTGGAGTTGATTTGCACACCTGCCACTTTACCTGCAAGCGAATTCATGAAGTTGGCATTTTTTACGGTTGTCAATTCTCCGCTACCCACTTTTTGTACATTATAGCTTAGCGCTTTTTCTTCGCGTTTAATACCTAATGCAGTCACAACCACATCATCCAATCCAATTGATTCGGTGACCAAAGTCATGTCTACATGTGTCTTGTCGCCAACAACAAATTCCTGGGTTTTGTAGCCGATAAATGAAACAACGATTGTATGTGAAGGCTCAACCGTTAACTCAAAGAGCCCGTCAATGTTAGTTGTTATTCCATTGGTGGTACCGTTAACAACAATTGTAGCCCCTGCAACAGGTTCATTTGTTTCATCTGCAACTTTCCCTGTTAGCTTAACTTTCTGTGTTTGATTTACAGGCTTGTCTTGCTTTTCTTCTTTTTTTACTACAGAGATAATGTTGTCTTTTACATAGATAGAACACCCCTGTCCCTCGAAAATTTGATTCAGAACCTCTGTTAATTCAACATTATCCGCCTTGAAACTAACGCGTTTATCCATTTCTATATCTTTGGTATTTATAGAAAATGAATATTGGTGTTTGGACTGTAACTCCTTGATGGCTTGCTTAATGGTAACGTTCTTGAAGTTAACGGATATGGATTGAGAGTATATAGGAGTAATACCTCCGAGTAATATAATTGCAAAGACAATTATTAATTTCCTCAGTCTGCTTCGACACAGATTGAGATTGTTTGATTTTAAATACATATATTGTTAATGTTTTTTGGTTTAATACGAGTAAACTAAAATTCTCTTAAGGGCGGGGAATGTAAGAGCCTCTCCGCCTTTTGTTTATTAACTTGAATTCATGGGCAAGGCATTGTTTTGATTAAATTTCGTTTTGTATTTTTTTATGTTTAGTATATATAAATGGAGTTTGCATTGGTGCGGATCTTCATTTTCCCGCTGGCATTCAGGGCAGATAATATGTCATCTAAACTTTCATTGTTCACAAATACAGAATAATAGTGCTCCTTTTTTAACGACTCATTTTCGATGTTTATCCTTACGTTGAAATAGCGTTCAAGAGAAAGTGCAATTTCGTCAAGAGGTTCGTTGATAAAGAAAAAGCCATTGCCGCTGTGCCAGAGACTTTCTTCGCTCACTAAAAACTCACTTAAGGCCAGTTTCCCGGTATTTTTTGAGAATTTAACGCTCTCTCCGGGCTTTAGTACCGTTGCTTCGGTTTCATTGTTGAAAGTGGTATTCATTCTAACCGCTCCTTCCAGCAACGACACGGCAATGTACGAGTCTTCGCTGTACGATTTAAGGTTGAACCGGGTCCCTAAAACTTCGACTGATACTTCGCCGGCCGACATTACAAATGGCCGGCTTTTATCTTTGGTGATCTCGGCATATGCTTCGCCGTCAACATAGACCTGGCGGTAGGAATTATTGAATTCTTTGGGATATATCAGTTTGGTGCCGGCATTGAGCCATATTTTTGAGCTGTCAGGCAAAGAAACCATTTTGCTTTGCCCATACGGAACGTATGCTTCGACCCATTCTGTTGGCTGATTTTTCTGCAGGTAGAAGAAGATGGCTACCGTTAATATCGGTATAAAGAGCACGGCCGCAGCTGCACGATACAACCAACCCATTTTACGAACAAAAGACCTGCTCTGCGGCTTTTGTTTCTCAGTAGGTTGAACTTTGCTTAAAAACTTGTCAAAAGCCTGATTAACCAAGCGGTCGTTCTTTTTCTCCTGAATCCCGGCCAATAACTCACGAAGTAACACGTCATTGGAATCGCCATCTTCGATGTTGGCCAGCCATTGTTCCACTTCTTTTGCTTGCTGCGGTGAGCAACGGTTGTAAAAATAATCTTGTAACTGCGTTTTTGTCATAACGTTCTAAATGCATACTCTGAATAGCGAGTACACTAATAGAACGAATCAAAAAGGATGACTACGCAACCCAAAATTCACTTTTTTTAAGATTTCAAAAGCATTAAGAGCAACAGCAAATTATAACTGGCAGGTAAGCGGCGCTTTATTTCTTTCATTGCCAGAAAAATATGGCGTTCAACAGTTCGCACCGACAGGTTTAATTTATGGGCTATTTCCTTGTTCGACATCATTTCTTTCCGGCTTAAAACAAATACTTTTTGACGCTGCTCCGGCATTTGCGATACTATTTTATCAATTTGATCACTTATTGTCTGGGCATCCATTTTTCCGGCAAAATCTTCCGAATAAACCTGGTGATCTTCCTGCACTGATTGGTGCGACATATTTGATTTAAGCCTGAAATGATCCCGAACCTCGTTTCTTGCGAGCACATACAGATAACTGTGTATTGATTGTTCCGGGTTTAGCTTTGCCCGGTTCACCCAAACCTTTAAAAAAACATTCTGCGTAATGTCTTCTGCCCATACCGAATCTTTTACCAACCCCTCTACGAAAACATAAAACAGAGAATACTTTTCATCAAAAAGTTTCCGAAATGAATCGATGTCACCTTTTCTTATTCCCTGGATTAAATTTCGGTCTGAAGAATTAGTCATTTACTGTCAGGTTTATCTGTAGTCAAATTACATGAGTCTTAAATAAAGACAATTGGGCACTGATTTCAGTAGTTTTCTTCAATTATAAAATCTGAGTTGACTTTGATGACAAATCTAACACTCTTTGCTCAGATAACACAATTGCCTCTCAGGAACTCTTGGGAAACAAGATGCAAAAATACAACACCGTATTACAGGAAAGGTGTTGACTTCTCAGTATTTGCAAAATTATATGCTTTTACCGGTCTTTAAATCTAATTCAGCACAGACTAACCGGAGCAAGCTATTTACAAGCCGTTTTAAACAGATAAGAGAAAAGAGTTTTGCTTAGTGTTTTTTCCGGTAGAAGGGGAAGTTGGGATCTATCCGGCCACCCGGGCCTTTTCCTCCAGTATTTACTTCGAATGTATAGGCGATTCCTGCGCTCACCTGGGCCGTTAGCGAAATGTGGCGGTTGTAACGCAGAATGTCTTCGCCGTTTTCCCGAACATAAGTAAAGTTGGGAACCCCGTTTATAATTCCGGAATTCAGGGCTGTTACTGTTCCGTCGATTTGAAAAGCAAGACGGTCAGAGAGGTCGTAGCTAAAGCCGATTCCTCCTCCAAAATGAAAGGTGGGCCACTTTTTTAAATTGCTGTTGGAAGTACCACGGGCATATAAAATATCTGATTCCATACTGGCCTCAGGTAACTCTTTGTAAGAAAAATCGGTTCCTACCAAGGCGACAACTCCTGTGAGTTTAACAAAAGGATGAAATGTTTTTTCGCGGAAAAAGAAGTATTTATAATTCACCGCCAGGTTCAATAAAGTGGTGTTGTACTTTATCGGGGCATGTACGTAGTCAACCGACTGGTATTCTTTAAAATACGAAGTGAGGTAATAATTATACCAGGGAGGATTGTTGTTGTAACCTTTTAAGTGTGTGTAATCCAGTTCAATCCCAAAAAAAGTGCTTTCCGATATCTGAAACAAAATTTCGGCCTCTGCACCCATCGCAGGCTGAGGTGTAAATGTTTCTTTGGCAGTGGCCGGTGTAAGAGCAATTGCATTGGGGTGCGGAACATCTGACTTGCCAAATTCGGTGACCAAAAGCCCCGAGTTAAGTGCAAATCTGAAACCCATTAACTGGGCCGATGTATTTCCACTGGCAAGCAAGGAGACAAGGAGAACAATAATGATTCGGATTCGGGCCATAATGCACATTATAACAACCGTTAAATTAAGTTGTTTTTCTGAAAAAGAAAAGAACATGCACGAATTACTACCGGCGTTCCCGTACTTCTTTGGCATCAACTACTTTAAAGAGTTTATCCGCCCTTCTCAGAACGGTCTCCACCGGAACGGAGATACGCTGTCCTTTTAAACCTTCCTGAACCGATTCCAACTCGAAGCGTATTTCGCTGATCTCGCCCTGGTAAACTCCCGTAGTTGGCCCGGTAACAATTATTTCTTCGCCCACTTTCAGGTTGTTGGTTTCGAGTTTAAACTCGACCACGCCAATTTTTTTGAAATAGTTGGTTACTTTCCCGATGTAAAGCTTTCGTTTGGTGGCTCGCGACCCGTAGTTGTGGCTCCATTCGCCCAAACGTTGTCCGAGGTAATAGCCATCCCAAAAGCCGCGGTTAAAGACAGAAGCCAGGCGTTCGTTCCAGTTCTCTACTTTCTCGTCGGTAAACGATTCATCGAAATAGGCATCCACTGCCTCGCGGTAGCACTGCACCACGGTTTTTACATATTCGGCAGAACGGGCCCGGCCTTCAATTTTCAGTACCGAAACACCGGCATCAAGTATTTTATTCAGGAAGTGAATGGTTTTGAGATCCTTGGGTGACATGATGTACTCGTTGTCGATCTCCAGTTCAGCGCCGGTTTCCTTGTCGGTAACTGTGTAGGCACGCCGGCAGGTTTGCAGGCAGGCACCGCGGTTGGCCGAGGAGTTCATTTCGTGCAAACTCAGGTAGCACTTGCCGCTGGTGGCCATGCACAGTGCACCGTGCACAAACATTTCAATTTTTACGAGCTCGCCGTTGGGCCCTTTTATCTGTTGTTCTTTAATCTGGTTGCTGATTTCCCAAACCCGGCCCAGATTCATTTCGCGGGCAAGTACCATTACATCGGCGAAATTGGAGTAGAATTTCACCGCTTCAACGTTGGTGATGTTTACCTGTGTGGAAACGTGCACTTCAAGATTGATGGAACGTGCATATTGAATAACGGAAATATCGGCAGCGATAACCGCCGAAACACCGGCTTCTTTGGCAGCATCCAGTACTCCGTGCATTTGTTGCATTTCGCCGTCAAAGATTTCCACATTTAATGTGAGGTAAGTTTTCACCTTGTAAACGGAGGCAATCTCCACGATTTTCCACAGATCGTCGAGCGTAAAATTATTGGCCGACCGCGAGCGCATATTCAGGTGTTCCACCCCAAAATACACCGATCCGGCACCACCCTGTATGGCGCCCATCAGCGATTCGTACGAACCAACCGGCGCCATTATTTCCACATCTCTTCTTTCCATCGTATTCAATTTTGCGGTGCAAAGGTATAATAATATTTATAGCGATATTCCTTTCCATTTTTTAGAGTACAATGGTTTGTTGTAATGGACAATGGGAGCTACTTCTTCACTGAAATAAAGACATTAGCAAAAATTGTTCATAAAAAGTCAATTCTTTTGGGTTGAAGCTTGTCGACATTTTTATTCCTTTGAGGAAAAGTATCATCAAATAGTATTATGGCAGCATTTGGAAAAACATGGTGGGGAGAACAATGGTTACAATCGTTGAACAACATCGATTACAGCAATCGTTTACCGCGTGGTGCATCGTATGCCCGAAAAGGTGCAGTAGAGAAAATCAGGATTCAGGGCAACCGCATTTCTGCAAAAGTACGTGGCCGGCGACCGAGCCCTTATAAAGTTGATATTATTATGCCACCTTTTTTCGATCCCGAACTGGGCAATTTTTTAAAAGAAATTATCCGGCACCCGGTTATCATTTCCAAGCTGCTCAACCGCGAACTCGACCCTGCGATTCTATCTCTTGCCGAACGTTTTGGGCTGAAGGTTTTCCCCAAACAATGGAGTGATCTAAAAATGCAGTGTTCGTGCCCCGACTGGGCAGTACCATGTAAACATCTTGCTTCGGTGATTTACAAAGTATCGGAAGAAATTGATAACAACCCCTTTCTTGTATTTTCTCTCCACAATGTTGATCTGCTGGCAGAACTTGACAAACGGGGCATTGTAATAAAAAAGCAAAACATAGAAATACCAAAACTGAAAGAGCTTTATTTTGAGAAAGGAGGTGATCAAAAGCCTTATGACCCGGAAAGCGCTTATCAGAAACTTTCGTTCTCAGGTTTAACGCCTATCCACGAATCGCTCACGGCTTTGCTGACATCATTTCCCCCATTTTATACTACATCGGCAACCGATTTCCGCGAGAAATACCGGTCGAGCCTTAATCGGGTGGTAAAAAATTCACAAAAGGCAGCGCAGGGAAAAATCGGGTTACCTGAATTTTTTGAAGGCGCCTACAGTGAAGATAAACAGATAAATTATCATTCCGAAAATACGGTTGCCCTCGACGATTCGATGCGGGCAAAAGTATCGGTCAACAACCAAAGCTATTCCATTCGTGAATTTTTACAGCAACTGTCGCAAATACAAAATTCAAAAACCTACGATTATCAGCCTTCCACGGCATCGCTGCATACCGTTTTGCACCTGGCCGTGCAATTGGTGGGCAACGGCGCCATTGTGCCGCAGGTTGTGCAGTTGCCCGGGAAAAGCTACTCAATTCGCTGGTTGCCGGCACTTTTAAGTAAGGAAGTAAAAAAGCTGGTTGCCGAACTCGAAGATATGCTCCCGCCAGCTATTTTTGTATGGCAGGAAACCAAACGCCAAAGAAGGGTAACAAAAGACAGGGCTGTAAATTTACTGTCGCTGTTTATTTCAGAAATTGTTAACCTGGTAAGTTACCGCGTTGGCGATGATATTTTTGAAAGCCTGTTTTTTAAATCGCTTAATTATCCGTTTAGCCAACCGGGCGAAGAAGCTTTGCCGGGCGGGGTAATGACCTGGCTGCAGAAATTTTACCTCACCCAGGGAAAATACAAACCGATCCTTTTGGTAGAAGAACAAAACAACGGAACATTTACGGTAGGCGTACAAATTGAAAATTCAGCAGATAAAGGAAGCGAATCAATACCTCTTAAAGATGTACTGACACTGGAAAAATTCGATACCGAACGTTTTGAGATATTACAGTCGCTAACGCAATTGAGCAGTTTTGTTGATGGGCTTGACGCTTATATTAACTCTGCCGGCGAACAGGAGATTGTTATGGACAACCAGGCCTTTACCCCCTTCCTGATGCAAATGATACCGGCTATCCAGTTACTCGACATATCCGTATTGCTGCCAAAATCGTTACAGGAGGTACTAAAACCCAAAGCAAGCGTAAAACTGAAAAACAAAACTACCGGTGGTGGTTTTCTGAGGCTCGACAAGCTGCTCGTCTTCGAGTGGCAGGTGGCTATTGGCGATTCGGTCATGGGAGAAGATGAATTCAGAAAACTCCTGGAAAAGTCAGAGGGGCTTATAAAATTCAAAACTCAATACATTTATGTTGAAAAAGAAGATCTGGTGAAGCTGTACAAACATTTTTCGCAGTCGAAGGAAATGTCGGCATTTCAAATGCTCAGGGCAGCGCTTTCGGGTGATTATCACGGAGCAAAAGTAGCACTTTCCGACGAGGTGAAAAAGTTGATTGAAGAACTGACCCATTTCAAGGAGATACCACTTCCAGAGAAACTCAATGCGAAATTACGTCCCTATCAGGAAAGAGGTTTTTCGTGGATTTACCGCAATGCGCAAATAGGTTTTGGTTCGGTACTTGCCGATGATATGGGGCTTGGGAAAACCTTACAGGTAATTGCCACCGCCCTGAAATTTAAGGAAGAAGGCTTCCTCGAAAAAGAAAAAATACTGGTCGTTTCGCCAACAGGCCTGATTACCAACTGGCAGGCCGAAGTGCAAAAGTTCGCCCCAACTTTACAAACGGCTATCTACCATGGCCCGCAGCGCGACCTGCAAAATCTGAACGGGTATGATATCCTGCTCACCTCCTATGGAATAGCCCGCAGCGATGCCGATAAACTGAAAAAGAAGAAGTGGCACGCAGTTGTGATCGATGAAGCACAGAATATTAAAAACCAGAATACCGGGCAAACAAAGGCCATTAAATCCATAAAGGCTGAAAATTTTATTGCACTGAGTGGTACCCCGGTAGAAAACAGGTTGAGCGAATTATGGAGTATTATGGATTACAGCAACCGGGGCTTTTTGGGCAGTGCAAAGGAGTTTGCCGAAGCCTTTGGTAATCCTATTGAGCAGCTTCATGATATAGAAACGGCTGACAAACTGAAAAAAGTTACCGCTCCTTTTCTTATGCGCCGGTTAAAATCGGACAAAAGTATTATTTCCGACCTTCCGGATAAAATTGAAATCGACAGTTTTGCTACCCTTTCCAAAGAACAGGCCGGGCTGTATGAAAAAACGCTCGAAAAAGCGATGGATGAAATCGAGGGCATTACCCGTACCGATCAGAAATCGCTGTTTGTTCGCCAGGGCTTGGTATTGCAAATGATTCTGGCGCTGAAGCAAATTTGTAACCACCCTACCCAATTCCTGAAAAACGGGAAAATGGATGCTTTGTTAAGTGGTAAAACCGAATTGTTGTTCTCTAAATTAGACAGCATTGTAGAAAGTAACGAAAAAGTATTGCTGTTCACCCAGTTTACTGAAATGGGCAATATGCTCCGCCATTTCATTCAAGAAAGATACGACACTGAGCCGCTTTATTACCACGGTGCTTGTTCGTTAAACCAACGAAAAGAAATGGTTGAAAAGTTTCAGACCAACCATGCTGATAAAATATTTATTCTTTCGCTGAAAGCTGCCGGGACAGGTCTTAATCTAACGGCCGCCAGTCACGTTATCCATTACGACCTTTGGTGGAACCCTGCTGTGGAATCCCAGGCTACCGACCGCGCTTACCGTATCGGGCAAAAAAACAATGTGATGGTACACCGTTTTATTACCAAAAATACGTTTGAAGAAAAAATCAATGAAATGATCCAGCGTAAAAAAGCCCTGGCCGAGATGACCGTGGCCACCGGTGAAAACTGGATTGGAAACCTGAGCAACAAAGAACTGTACGAAATCTTTGAAAGATAAAGCAGTAGATATCATTGGGGGCTATAAATAGAGAACCAATGATTTATACAAATCGCTCCCTTTTTTGCAGGTTAAACAAGCCGTAAAGGATGAATACCAGCATTCCGATCCCTAAGAAGATCCGGTTTTTGCGGATAATGCCTTCCCATATCACTTCATTTCGATTATTCGGAATTTCAAAAGGATTCAGAAACGGGTTCCATTGCGTGTTTTGGATGGTGTCCTGCAATATAAGTAAGGCCACCCCGATAAGTACCATG
>JBKDZK010000331.1:0-3762 GCA_047971205.1 Draconibacterium sp. | reverse complement strand
TGGCCGGTGGTCAGCAAGATCAGGAACCCATTTACGGAGACCGTTATTTGCCGCGTAAATTCAAGATTGGCGTGGTGATTCCTCCGTATAACGATTGCGATGTTTTCTCGCAGGATCTGGGATTTATCGCCATTGTGGAGAAAAACAAGATCGTGGGCTACAACGTGGTCGTGGGCGGCGGTTTGGGATCTACTTTTGGAATGCCCGAAACCTACCCGCGTGCCGGAACGGTTATTGGCTATTGTTTGGCTGATCAGGTGATAGATGTGGCCGAAAAAGTATTGCTGGTACAGCGCGACAACGGCGACCGTAAAAACCGGAAACAGGCACGTCTGAAATATACTTTCGACCGGATGGGAGAGGAGTTGTTCAAAGCTGAAGTGGAAAAGCGCCTGGGTTACGCGCTGGAGGAAGCAAAGCCTTTTGTGTTGACGCATAACGGCGACGATTACGGTTGGAAAAAGGGAACCGACGACAAATGGCACCTGACGTATTTTGTGGAAGGCGGCCGTGTGCGCGACGACGAAAAGTTTCAGCTAAAAACCGCGATAAAGGAAATCGCCAAAATCAGTGATGGGGATTTTATCATTACCGGTAATCAAAACCTGATCATTTCCGGCGTTTCGGCACCCGTGAAGAAAAAGGTCGATGCCCTGCTTAAAAAGTACGGGGTAGCGCCTACCGAACTTTCCGGATTGCGGAAAAACTCCATCGCTTGTGTGGCTTTGCCCACCTGTCCGCTGGCCTTTGCCGAAGCCGAGCGCTATTTGCCGACACTGATCTCAAAGATCGAGACCATCCTCAACGAATTCAAACTGGGAGAGGAAGAAATTGTGATCCGGATGACAGGCTGTCCCAACGGTTGCGGAAGACCTTACCTGGCCGAAATCGGGCTGATCGGGAAATCGCCGGGTTACTACAATCTGTACCTGGGCGGCAGTTTTAACGGCGACCGTTTGAATGCCCTGTACAAGGAAACCATCAACGAAGAAGAGATTCTGCAGGAACTAAGGACCATTATCGAAGACTTTGCGGCGAATCGTACGGAGAAAGAACATTTCGGCGATTTTGTGATCCGCAAGGCATACGTTCAGGAGATCCGTGAAGGAAAAGATTTCAGGCATTGATCCTGTCATTCCGATTCCGAGCACTCGGGAGAGGAATCTCCATTAATTTTTAGGACACTAACTACAATGGTTATGAGCAAAACAATATCAATATTAGGCAGCGGCTGGCTGGGAACGGCTTTGGGTAAATCGCTTTTGCGCAAAGGTTGGGACGTAAAAGGTTCCACCACATCGACACAAACCTACAACGACCTCGAGATGACCGGCATCAGTACCTTTTATGTAAAGGTGCAGCCGCAGGGTATCCGGATCGATTACAACAGTTTCTTTAACACCGATGTTTTGCTGGTCAGTTTTCCGCCTACGCGTACTTCCTGCGTCGAAGAATCGTTTCCGCAGAAAATTGAGCAGGTGGTGCAAAAGATCAAAGAGATCGGCATTAAAAAGGTGCTGTTTATTTCGTCTACGTCGGTGTACGAATCCCGAAACGGCGAGGTGAAGGAAGGAAACGAAGGAACGCCTGAAAAAGCCAGTGGCCGGGCTTTGCTTTCGGCCGAAAAGCTTTTTCTGCAGGAAGAGGCTTTTCAAACCACGGTGCTGCGTTTTGGCGGTTTGATTGGTTACGACCGCAATCCGGCGCGTTTTGTTCAGCACCGTACCGAGGTGGCAGGCGCCGTGCCGGTAAACCTGATCCACCGCGACGATTGTGTCAACATTATCACCGAAATACTCGAAAAGGAGGTTTGGGGAGAAGTGTTTAACGCCGCTTCGCCCGAACATCCGACCAAAGCTGAATTTTATGCCAAGGCAGCAAAAATAAGCGAGTTGCCGGTTCCGGCGTTTACCGGTACTCCGGAACCCTTTAAAATCGTGAACAGCGATAAACTACAGGAAAGACTCGGCTATCAATTTATTTACAACAGCCCGATGGACTATCTGCGTGAAGTGGAAGAGTGGGCCTACCGAATCTGACGATACGGTAAAATTTGGAGGAAATCATGCAGAAAGGAAAGGTATATATTGTGGGGGCGGGTCCCGGGCCGGCCGACCTGCTGACCATTCGTGCGCATCGTGCGATTGGTGAGGCCGATGTGGTGTTGTACGATGCCCTGGTGTCGCGCGAGGTGCGGCAGCTTTTTCCCGACACCGCCGAACTGGTGTTTGTGGGGAAAAGGGCAGGAGATGGCCGTGATGTAACAGTGCGCCAAAATGCCATACACGCCAAAATGCTTCAGCACTCGACGGAAGGGAAAACCGTGGTGCGCGTAAAATCGGGCGACCCGATGGTGTTTAGCCGCGGCGCCGAAGAAACTTCTTTTTTAAAGGAAAATGAAATTCAGTATGAAGTAATTCCCGGAATCTCGGCTTTTAATGCGGCAGCTGCCGAGTTTGGTGTGGCGCTCACCGACCGCCGCGGAAGCAACTCGCTGCACCTGCTTTCGGGTACCGATGTGTCGGGGAAGCCGTTGAATGCACAACACCTGGCCGATATCCTCGAGAAACGCGGAACGGCGGTGCTTTACATGGGAACCAAAGTGCTGGACCAGATTGTGACAGCTTTTGATCCCGGCGAGCGCGGACAGATCTCCGCCACCATCGTTTCCCGCACAGGCCTGCCCGATTCGGCGATCATGGAAGGAAAACTTACCGTAGTGGCGGAACAGCATTCGGTGGCTCCGTTAAAAACTCCCGCATTGATTTTTTTGAAGAAATATTGATCGTTGTTACGCGCTTAGCGGTTTCGAACCGCTTAGCGCTTGTTTACGACACCCAGCTTCGCACTCTCTACCCCTCGTTTGTAACGAGGGGTAAGTTGTTCTGCATTTGTAATGCCATTTTATTCAGCAGCATTTTTATCATTGACCGGCTATTTTAAGCACTGAAAAATGAGTTGCAAACTCAAACCCGCTTGCCCTTCGTTGCAAACGAGGGGCAGGTGCAAGTTTTATGCGCGTAGAGGTTTCGAACGCTTAACACTTGTTTTAGGAGGCGCCCTGTAGGTCCGGGAGGCGTCCTGTAGGCTGTTGCCCCTCCCTGTTGCGTTTTGACCCCTCCCTGTTAAACAGGACGGGAAAAAAAGCTACAGGATTAAGAAAAACTTCAACAGGGCGACAAAAAAATTTACAGGACGGCCAAAAATGTAACAGGGAATCAAAAAAATGCTACAGGACGCCTCAAAAGGTTACAGAAGTAAGTTGTACCGCATTTGCAATGCCATCTTATTCGGCATCATTTTTTATCAATGAACGTCTATTTTAAGAACTTAAGAGTGAGTTACAAACTCAAAACTGCTTGTCCCTCGTTGCAAACGAGGGGAAGCTTACTCATCTTATGAAGGGATGTGGTTTATAGTTTTGTTTGGTGGAACATGGTTACTTCATATCCCACTGCCCCTCGTTTGCAACGAGGGGTAAGTTGTTCCGCATTTGCAATGCCATTTTATTCAGCAGCATTTTTGCTATCAAATCGTTATTTTTAAAGTAAAAAATGTCAAACGACAGTTACTTTATCTCTGACCAGAACGCTGTGTATTTCCTGACATTCACGGTTATCGACTGGGTGGATGTCTTCACCCGAAAGGAATACAAAACTGAAATTGTCAATTCATTGAATTATTGTATTGCACACAAAGGGCTAACCATTTTTGCGTGGTGCCTGATGTCCAACCATCTCCATCTGGTCTGCAGGGCAAACG
>JBKDZK010000330.1:0-12078 GCA_047971205.1 Draconibacterium sp. | reverse complement strand
TGCGTTGTTTCTGTATTTCTTCCAGCTCACTCTGGTAACTCTCAGCCGTGTTGTCGAGGATCTTTTCCACCTTGCGGATCTTCATCCGTTTGGTTTCCCAGTAGCGTTTGTCGCGGTCGATTTGTCGCAGGTTGCGGTCGAAATCGATGTGATCCTGCCCGATCTTTTCAGTGGCTTTCTCCAGTATTTCTTCCGGAAGCCCGATTTTCCGCGCAATTTCAAAAGCAAACGAACTGCCCGGTTTCCCGATCTCCAGTTTGAAAAGCGGGTTCATCTGGTGCGAATCGTAGAGCATGGCACCGTTTACAATCCCATCGGCCGACGAGGCAAAATGCTTGAGGTTGGTGTAGTGCGTGGTAATCACGCCAAAGGTGCGCTGCTGGTTTAGCTTGTCGAGGATCGACTCGGCAATGGCGCCCCCCAGCATGGGTTCGGTACCCGTTCCGAATTCGTCGATCAGCACCAGCGTTTTTTCGTTGCAGTTGCGCACAAAATGCTTCATGTTCATCAGGTGCGAACTGTAGGTACTCAGGTCGTTTTCGAGCGACTGCTCATCGCCGATATCGATAAACAGCTGATCAAAAATACCGGTTTTACTGCCGTCGTTTACCGGGATCAGCAAACCGCACTGCAGCATGTACTGCAAGAGGCCGGTGGTTTTCAGACACACCGATTTTCCCCCGGCGTTGGGCCCCGAGATCAGCAAAATATGTTCTTCTTCCGTGAGCTTAATGTCGAGCGGAACAATTTTTCGTTTTTCCTTTTGCAACGTTTTCAGCAAGAGGGGATGAATGGCGTGGTACCATTCAATGATGGGTTCGTCGCGAAAGTCGGGGCGTTGGGCGTCGAACTCCACCGCCAGCAAAGCTTTGGCCCTGATAAAATCGATCTCGCCCAAAAAGTCGTACGAATACGCCAGCTCGGTGAGGTAGGGACGTATGTCGTTTGAGAATTCGGTAAGAATACGGATGATCTCGCGGCGTTCGGCATACTCCAGTTCGCGGATCTCGTTGTTCATCTCCACAATTTCTGTGGGCTCGATGTACGAGGTTTTTCCCGTGGCCGATTCGTCGTACACAATGCCTTTCAGCTTGCGTTTGTTGGCTGCCGGAACCGGGATCACAGCCCGCCCGTCGCGGATCGATACCGAAGCATCGTCTTCCACCCAGCCGTCTTTTTGCGCCTGTTTCAGGATGCTTTGCAGCCGTTTCGACATGTTGTTCTGCATGTTGAAAATGCTGCGGCGAATCTGCGTCAGCTCCGGCGAGGCGTTGTCGCGGATCTTCCCGAATTTATTCACGATCGTGTCGATGCGGTCGTAAATATAGGGGAACACCTGTACGTTGGCGATTTTTTGTTTCAGGAGCGGAAAAACCGCTTCCTCCTGTTTGCTGAAAAAAGTAACGATGGCACGCACGGCTTCGAGCGAGCGTTTCAGGTCGAACAGTTCCTGGGGCTCGAGGAAACGGCCTTCGATGCGGATCTTTTGCAGCGCCGCCCGCAGGTCGTAATAATGCCCGGCCGGGAAATTGTCGTACTCGCGCACAATGCGGCTAAACTCTTCAGCTTCGCCCAGTTGTCGCAAAATGGTTTCGTGCGAGGTCTGGAAATGCATTTCGTCCACCCACTCGTTACCCATGGTGCTGATGCACTTGGCATGTAACATCTCGCGGATGCGGTCGAACCCGATCTTCGCCTCAAAATTATGTGGATAAACGTTGTTCATTGCCCCGCAAAAATACAGTTCAGAGTTGAAAGTTCAAAGTTCAAAGTTCAGAGTTCAGTGAGCAGTATTCAGTATTCAGTATTCAGTCGCAGTATTCAGTCTCAGTGATCAGTCGCAGTATTCAGTCACAGTAGCTGATGTATAATTCAGTTTACTCTGTGTGTTCTCCGTGTCCTCTGTGGTTAAACTGGATACTGGATCCTCGATGCTCGCAACTCGAAGCTCGCAGCTTTCTTCTTTGTCCCCATTTTCGAGGGGGACGAGGAATTCCGGAGGCTCCGACGACGGAATGACGGAGGGGGTGTCCGGGATACATTAGTTCAAAGTTCAGAGTTCAGTGAGCAGTATTCAGTCGCAGTGATCAGTCTCAGTCTTCAGTCTTCAGTCTCAGTAGCTGATCTATAATTCAGCCTACTCCGTGTCTTCTCCGTGTCCTCTGTGGTTAAACTGGATACCCGATGCTTGATACAGGATTTTGATACTTGATACTCGAAGCTCGAAGCTCGCAGCTCACAACTCGCAGCACTTCCTCTTTGTCCCCATTTCCGAGGGGGACGAGGAATTCCGAAGGCTTCGACGAAGGAATGACGGAGGGGGTGTCAGAGATACATTAGTTCAAAGTTCGGAGTTCAGTATTCAGTCGTATTCGCTGATTCCCAAAATTCAGCCTACTCCGTGTCCTCTGTGGTTAAACTGGATTCTGGATACTCGATGCTTGATTCTGGATACTCGAAGCTCGTAGCCCGTAGCTCGCAGCCCAAAGCTCGATCCTGACTCTGAACTCTAAACTAAACTCCCTCCCCTCATTAACATAGTTTAATTTTTTTTGAGTGCTGTTAATAGCTTTATTCCTGACCTTTGGAGAAACAAAGCCAGGCATATGAAACAACTTTTACTTGCAACTTTCATTTTATCCGGTCTGTGTTCAAAGGCATACATCCGTTTTTGACACCAAAGAAAAGACATACAGGGACAGGGGTGAA
The DNA here is from genome assembly GCA_047971205.1 of Draconibacterium sp. Lineage (GTDB taxonomy): Bacteria > Bacteroidota > Bacteroidia > Bacteroidales > Prolixibacteraceae > Draconibacterium. Next base: position 9,369 of record JBKDZK010000330.1, on the reverse strand, counting down.
GTTGCCATCTACATTGCCAATTACAAAGCGGGTGCGGCACAATCCTGTAGACTCATAAGAAAACACTGACATATCGGGAACAAGGACCATCACGTAAGGGATGTAACTTTGAAGGAAGACGAACCCAGGATCAGGGTCAACCCCGAAAATATGTCAACTATCAGAAGTTTTGCCTTGAATGTTTTATGAAAGAATAAGGTATCAAATGTAAAAGGAGAATTGTACGAAAATAGCCTTGACTTTTACAGTTTATACCGTTATCAACATTTTATTTAGAATTGAACAGCCCTGGAATCCATACTATATCCAAACCAGATTTATTGTGCAAACAACGTGAAGGGGCAAATATTAATTTTGCAATTCAAGTTGTAATAATGTTTCATTTTTGTGTAATAATGTTTCATCTATATTTTTTTGCCTTTTAGAAAAAATAAACATGAATCAAATCTGCTTTTATTCGTAACAATCATTCAAGTCTTTTAATCATAAGCCCCATAATTTTGGCTCAGAGTTTAAAACCAATAATTCTGATCAAATGAAACAACAGAACGTCTTGACTGTCGCTCTAATAATTGCGTTAGGCGGATTTCTTTTTGGCTACGACATTGCCATGATGTCGGGGACCACTTCGCAACTGGAAACCTTATACAATTTAAATAGTTTTTGGCTTGGGTTTACTGTAGCCGTTGCCATTGTGGGTACTATAATTGGTACACTAATAATAGGGAAACCTGCAGAAAAATTCGGGCGTCGTAAATCACTGATATTTTTATCAGGGGTATTCTTTATTACTTCGCTTGGAAGTGCTTTCGCCATGAACTGGGGAATGTTGCTGTTTTTCCGTTTTGTTACCGGCATCCTGCTGGGTTGTATTTCGGTAGTTACACCCATGTTTATAGCCGAAATTTCGCCAGCTAAAAAACGCGGGCAATTGGTTCTGCTGAACCAGTTTTTTGTGGTTGCCGCCATTTTTATGGCTTTTGCCGTAAATTACCTGTTGGCAAATATCGTAGAGAGCGGTTCGTGGCGCTGGATGATTGGCGTGGAAGCAATTCCAGCTGCATCCTTCTTTTTATTGCTGAACCTGGTCCCTGAAAGTCCGCGCTGGCTGGTAAACCGGGGGCGCACCGGTGATGCCTTGGTTGTATTTCAGCGTATTCAGGCTGAAAACACACAGGAGGAAGTACGCACCGTAAAACAATCGGTTGAAGAAGAGGAAGCCATGGGGCACGGCAAGTTGTTCGTTAAAGAGAACCGCTTCCCGATAATGATTGCCATTATGATAGCCGCTTTCAATCAATTGGCCGGTATCAATGCCATTATGATTTATGCCCCACGGGTTTTCGAAATGGCAGGATTTGGCACCAATGCATCGCTGCTGCAATCCATCTCGGTAGGAGCTACCAATTTGGTATTCACTTTCGTAGCGCTTTTCCTCATCGATAAATACGGACGGCGTACTTTGTTAATGGTTGGGTCAGTTGGGATGGTGCTGTTTCTTGGCCTGCTTTCAAAGTCGTTTTTTACCGGCAACTACTCCGACTTTGGCGGTTACGGTGTAATGATCTACCTGATGGGGTTCATCGCATTTTTTGCCTTTTCGCAGGGGGCCGTGCTTTGGGTCGTAATCTCAGAAATATTTCCCAACAAAGTACGCTCGCAGGGACAGGCACTCGGAAGCTTTACCCATTGGATTTTTGCGGCAGCACTTATCTGGGGTTTTCCCGTTATAAACAACGCAGTTGGTGGTGGGGTATCCTTTGGCTTTTTCGCCATTATGATGGTATTTCATTTCTTTTTTGCCTGGAAAATCCTTCCAGAAACAAAAGGGAAATCACTGGAGGAGATTCAGCTTGAAATGAAAAGGGATTAATAAGAGACAAATCAAAATAAACTAATCATGCAAATTAAAAACAAGGAAATATTGTGTATTGGCGAAGTGCTTTGGGACAGGTTACCTTCGGGAGCAAAACCTGGTGGAGCCCCAATGAACGTTGCACTCCACCTGAATGCAATTGGGATGGATGTTGCCATTGCCAGCAGTATAGGAAATGACGATGCAGGAAAAGAATTAAAGGCTTTTTTAAATGAGTCTGGAGTTAACACCCAATTTATTCAGGAAGAAGAATACCTGCCGACCAGTGAAGTCCTGGTGCATTTGGATGAAAATAACAATGCAACTTACGAAATATGTGAGCCTGTAGCTTGGGACAGTATCAAACTAACTGATAATCTAATGGGAAAAGCCAGGAATGCAGGTCTTCTTATTTACGGGACACTTGCATCACGAAACCCAATTACCCGGAAAACCATAATGCGCTTACTCTCTTACGATGGACTTAGGTTAATGGACATAAATTTTCGTAAACCCTATGACAAACAGGAAATTGTTGAAGAACTACTGAAAAGTACAGACATTGTAAAGATGAACGAAGATGAATTGGTAGTTTTTGAACAATGGTATAACAAACACAAATTCGACGAGAAAAGCCTGATTAAATGGTTTGCTTCACAGTACAATATAAAAATGGTTTGTATCACCAAAGGCGAAGACGGTGCCATTTTGTACTGCGATGGTGAATTCTATGAGCATCCGGGTTTTAAAGTAAATGCAGTAGATACTGTTGGGGCCGGCGACGCATTTCTGGCGGGTTTAATTTCTTCGCTTATAAAAGGTAAAACCCTTGATGAAGCTCTGGCATTTGCCTGTGCAACCGGAGCCTTTGTAGCAACAAAAACGGGAGCAACTCCCAATTACGATATGAAGGAAATCAATTCGATATTATCTGATATTTCAGTGTAAGTGAGAAACAAATTATACTAAAACTAAGTAATCTTATCTAATTATAATGAAACTATTCAAATTTAGAAAAGCAGGCAAAGGGATATTTATTGTCCTTTTAAGTTTGCTTTCAACAGTGTCGTTTGCACAGCAATCCACTGTTAACGGGAAAGTTACAGACTCCAATGGGGGAGGTTTGCCTGGTGTTACTATTGTTGAAAAAGGAACAACAAACGGAACTATTACCAACCTTGATGGTGTTTACCAGATTACGGTATCGGGTGCCGATGCGGTGCTGCAGATTTCTTTTATCGGGATGAAATAGCAGGAAATTGTAGTAGGCGGACAAACAACGATTGATGTACAACTGCATGAAGAAGCAGTTGGTTTGGAACAGATAGTTGTAACGGGTTATCAAACGCAGAAAAAAGCTGATTTAACAGGAGCTATCAGCGTAGTTGAAATGGATGAAGTGAAAGAAACGCCAACCGGAAATGCTGTTAAAGCACTACAGGGGCGTGTTGCCGGACTTTATGTAACCACCGACGGGAATCCGGGGTCTTATGCCACTGTTCGAATCAGGGGTGGTAGTACCATGGGTGGAGGAAGTAACGACCCGTTGTATATTATTGATGGTGTACCAACAACAGGAGGTATTGAACAACTTAACCCTAACGACATCGAATCGATGCAGGTATTAAAAGATGCATCGGCTGCCAGTATTTATGGTTCGCGGGCAAACAACGGTGTAATTCTTATTACAACTAAAAAAGGTAAAGAAGGAGTTACCAAGGTTGAGTTCAGCTCTTATGCCACCGTTCAGCAATATAATTCACAGCTTGATGTGCTGAATACTTATGACCGTGGATATGTAAACTGGCAGGCTGCCATAAACGACGGATTGACACCAACTTCAAGTATTTATAAATACGACTGGCACATGGATGGCGACAATGCAGTGCTTGACAGGATTCTATTACCTGAATATATCGACCCGGTACAAACCATGCGTCCTGCTGATACACGGTGGTACGACGAGATTTCTCAAACTTCACTCATTCAGTCCTATAACCTCACAATCTCAAACGGGAATGAAAGAGGAAGTTCACTTATTTCTTTGAATTATTACAACCACGATGGAATTATTAAAGAAACCAACTCGAATAAAATTACCGCACGTATAAATTCCGATTATATTTTTTGGGATGGTAAATTAAAGGTGGGCGAAAACCTGAATGTTTCAAAAATATACAATGCCGAAATCCCTACAGGCGATGTAATGTACCTGGCGTTGGTGCAACAGCCCGTAGTTCCGGTGCATTCTGTTGATGGTGGTTGGGGTGGCCCCGCACCGGGAATGACTGACCGGCACAACCCGGTTCGTTTAATTGAGCAAAACAAGCAAAACAAAGGTAAAACATCGCGGATATTCGGAAATATTTATGCAGACCTCGAAATAATAAAAGGACTGCATTTCAGAACAAGCTATGGTGTGGATTATACCCAGACCTACCGGCGTAAAATGGATTACAGTTATGTGTCTGGCTTTTTAATTAGCGATATTAACCGCACAACCACCTCACAGTCACACAATTTATCGTGGACCTGGACCAATACTTTGAATTACAAATTCGAAAAAGAAAAACACAGCCTTGATGTGGTAGCAGGTACTGAAGCTATTAAATACGAAGATGAATGGTTCTGGGCAAGCCGCGAAGGTTTTGTTTTGGAAGACCCTGATTACATGTATCTTGACGCCGGAACAGAGAAAGTACTAAACGGAGGTGGTGGTTCAGGTAACTCACTGTTTTCTGTTTTCGCGAAAGCTAACTATGTATATGATTCAAAATATTTGCTTTCAGCAACGCTTCGTCGCGATGGCTCATCACGTTTTGGTAAAGATAATTTATACGGAATCTTCCCTGCCTTTTCTTTAGGATGGAGAATCAGTGAAGAAAACTTTATGGAGTCTGTTTCGTCTGTTTCTAACCTGAAACTAAGAGCCGGTTGGGGGATTACCGGTAACCAGCAAATTAGCAACGAAGCCATTTATTCAATTTATCGTACAGATTATGGTATAGATCCAACCTGGGATTTTGATACAGGAACGGCATACGATATTATGGGATTTGATACGGGCACGCTGCCTTCCGGATTCAGAAAAATTCGTGAGGAAAACCCATTACTCAAATGGGAAGAAGCCAATCAAACTAACCTTGGTATCGATTTTGGTTTCTTCGACCAGGCCATTTACGGAAGTATTGATTATTTCTTTAAGGAAACAAAGGATATTCTAATTGAACCTCCCTACCTTGCAGTTAAAGGCGAAGGTGGAAATCAATGGGTGAACGGTGCAACACTTGAAAACAAAGGATGGGAAGTAGTCTTGGGTTACCGGAAAGATTTTGCAAGTGGACTTAGCATGGATTTATCCGCAAATGTATCGTCATATAAACGAAAAGTAATATATCTGCCCGATGAAGTTCTTACCGGATACCCTGGCGATCCTGGAACTAACAAGACGGTTATCGGACATTCTGATTTGGTTCATTTCGGTTATATCGCTGACGGAATATTCCAGAACCAGGATGAAGTGAATGACCATGCTGAGCAAACCGGCAAAGGAGTTGGCAGGATTCGATATAAAGATATTGGCGGATTGGATGCCGATGGTAATTTCGTTTACGAACCTGATGGTGTTGTTGATGCACTGGACAGGACATGGATTGGAGACCCTAACCCTGATTTTGAATACGGATTAAATGCCGGTTTCTCGTATAAAAATTTCGATTTAAATATTTTCTTCCAGGGAATTTATGGTGCCGATGTTTACAACGAATTCAAACACCTCACCGATTTTACGTCCATCTGGCAGGGAACAAACTTTGGCACAAGAACACTGGATGCCTGGACACCAAACAATACGGGTTCTACTATTCCAATGCTGACTCTGACCGATACCAACAACGAAAACAGGGGTTCAACCTATTTCATTGAAAACGGTTCGTACCTGAAATTAAGAAATTTACAATTGGGGTATAATCTTCCTAAAAATCTGGTTAATAAAGCCAAACTGTCATCAGCACGGGTTTACCTGCAAGGACAAAACCTTTTCACGATAAAAGATTCGAAAGGTAACGACCAGTTTACAGGTGTTGACCCTGAATCGCCCGGATTTGCGTATCCGATTCCGGCAAGTTATACCATTGGTGTTAATCTAACTTTTTAAAAACGGACTATCATGAAGAATAAAACAATAAAAATATTAGCAATCGCAGCAGCAGGATTTTTAATTTCCTGTTCCGATTCCTTTTTGGAGATGACTCCAAAAAGCATCATCAGCAACGACCAGCTCTTAACCCCCGAAAATGCAGAAGGAATGGTTATTGCAGCTTATGCTGAGCTTGGCAACGACCATTACACTGCACCCAACTCGCTTTGGCCTTATGCCGACAATACCAGTGGAGATTCTTACAAAGGTGGAGGTGGAACCGGTGATATCTGGGAATTCAATTTTATGGAACTTTTTGCTTTTAACACTACCGATAACCCGCTTGTTGACCAGAAATGGTACAGGTTGTATGTGGGGGTTGGGCGAGCAAACGAAGCGCTTAAAGTTATCAATCAGCTTTCGGAAGAAGAGTACCCCGGGAAAACAGAACGTGAGGCAGAAATGCGTTTTCTCAGAGCACATCATTATTTCATTCTTAAAACCATGTTTAAATACATTCCGTGGATTGATGAAACTGTGGTTGGCGAAGCTTATGGCGAAGTATCGAACCGCGAATTTTCGGACCTGGAATTGTGGGATAAAATTGCTGCCGAATTTGAATTTGCTGCCGATAATCTTCCTGAAACACAAAGCGACAAAGGGAGGCCAAATATGTTTGCTGCCAAAGCATACCTGGCAAAAACAAAACTCTACCAGGCTTACGAACAAGGAGATGATAACTCGGTAACCAGTATCAATTCATCAAAATTGCAGGAGGTTGTCAGTCTTGTTGATGAAGTTTCGGCACAATACACGTTGTTTCCCGATTTTGGCTATAACTTTCTTTGGAGCCACGATGAAGGAAGTACGGAATCTGTTTTTTCTATCCAACGTTCGGTTGATGACGGAACACCAAAAGGTCGCCTGGATTGGGGAAACATGCTGAATTACCCGATGAACCCTGAGTATGGCTGTTGCTGGTTTCATATTCCGACACAGAATCTTGTAAACTCATTTAAAACCGGCGGACAAGGTTTGCCTCAGTTCGGTACATTTAACGACTCGGATGTGCTTGAAGGCGCTGATTTTTACGACAATACTTTTGACGTGCGTTTAGACCATACTGTTGCTATTCCGGGTCATCCCTGGAAATATGATCACAACTTTATCTATCAGAAAGATTGGGCCCGGGCAACGCAGATATACGGGCATTTCTCTTCATTGAAAGAGAACCAGTCGCCCGATTGCGCTTGCTTTCAAAAAGTGCCGCCTTTTATGGCAAGCTCAAAAAACACCGACATTATCCGTTTTGCCGATGTATTATTATGGAAAGCGGAGGCTTTAATCGAATTGGGACGCCAGGATGAAGCGTTACCGATTATTAATGAGATTCGGCAACGTGCAATCAATAGTACAGCCATGTTGAAAATGAACGACGGCAACCCAAGTTCAAACTACAAAATGGATATTTATAAACCTGGAGAAAATTGCGACTGGACTCAGGAATTTGCACGTCAGGCTTTGCGTTGGGAAAGAAGGCTTGAATTGGCCATGGAAGGAATCCGTTTCTATGATTTGGTACGTTGGGGAATAGCCGGAGATTATATTAACAGTTATTTTGCTGAAGAAAAAACCAAAAGGGAATACCTGAAAGATGGTCAATTTTCGGAAGGGAAGCATGAGTATTTTGCCATTCCTCAAAACCAAATTGATTTTAGTAAAGGTTTGTATAAGCAAAATCACGGTTGGTAACAGTTTAAACATTTAAATGAAATTGAAATGAAAAAATATTTGATATATATAATACTGGTAACTTTTTCTGCCGGATTATTTTCTTCCTGCGAAGAGGATTACACAAGTTCGCTGAATCTGGATGCCGATGTTAAAATACAGAGTTTCTCGGTTGAAGGGACTGAAGGCGAAATCGATGAAGCAAATAAAACCATTACGGTAACCATCGAAAGCGGGAGCAACATTGATCTTAGCAATATAAGTCCGGAGGTTGTACTTCCTGCGGGAGCTGTTATTACTCCTGCAATCATATCTAATATGGATTTTTCTAATCCTGTTGAATTTACGATTGTTAACGGCGATATTTATTGCCAATATGTCGTAACAGTATCTGAGAAATTCTACTTTGCCTTTTTGGGCGAGCCTGCCAGTGTTTCGGCTATGACAATTTTAGACGACCAGAGAGCTGCAGAATGGTTTTTAAAGAAATATCCTTCCGCTGAATATGTAAGTTTCAGCCAGGTTGCCGATGGCACTATTGATTTGAGCAAGTTCAATGCTGTTTGGTACCATTCCGACCAGGGTACACGCCCGTGCTGGCCTGATGCCCAAATGCTTTACGGAGTTGCCGATAATCCTGCAATTGTATCGAAACTGAAAGCGTATTACGAAAATGGAGGTAACATCCTGTTAACCAACTTTGCAGGTTCGCTTGTTGATGAGTTGGGAATTGTTAGCGAAGCAAAATATGCTCCGAACAATGCTTTTGGCGATATCGAGGCAAATCCAGACTCATATAACTGGGGCGATTGGGATTTGAGATGGTACGGCGACCCTGAAAGTCCGTTAGCTCAGGGTTTAAACTATAAAAGTGACGACCCAAGTAAATTCATTATGTTGCCTAACGGAGTTGCGCGCCGTAACCGTACCAACCAGTATAACGTGGATGACTGGACGGATTATGCAGTTGGTGGCTCAACGATTGAAGAAAGAGTGGCATACTTTGAAACCGTTAATAACTGTGAAGTTTTGGTTTCCAATTGGAACGGCATGGAAATCAATCTGGTTCTATGGGATAAACACGATCGTAAAGGCACAGCTATTTTCATTGGTTCGGGAACTTACGATTGGTATGCTGAGAATGATGTTGAAAACACAGCGGGTAACCGCGAGAAACTAACATCCAACAGCATTGCGTATCTTTTGGTAAAATCGAAAGAATAATACTTAAAGGAAGGAAGCCGGGAAATGGCTTCCTTCCTATACCTGCGTTGGGAGATTTAATAATTAAAAGGAATTTTTATGAAAATAATATCTGTGACCATACTATTGGTTGTTTTGCTCAGCTTTTCGCTTTTTGTTAAAGCGCAGGATTACAGTGAGCAATACCGTCCGCAATTCCATTTTTCTCCCAAAAATGGCTGGATTGGTGACCCGGACGGAACCATAAAATTCAATAATTTATATCATCTTTTTTGGTGGGGACACGCTGTTTCCAAGGATTTGGTGTACTGGACAGAGTACCCCTGGCCTATGCAGGGAGGAAATACTTCTTTCGATTACTACACAGGGTCTGTAGTTGTAGATACGGCAAACACTGCCGGGTTCGGAACTGGCGATGACACCGTGGCTGTAGCCATTTATA
>JBKDZK010000329.1:0-14508 GCA_047971205.1 Draconibacterium sp. | reverse complement strand
GCAGTATGGATTTTTCCCTTCGATAGCTTTGGGGTGGGTGCCAAGTAGTTACGAATTTGTAAAAAAGGCTGCTCCATGGCTCGACTTCTTTAAAATCAGAGCTTCCTATGGTACTGTGGGTAACGACCGAATCACCAGTATTCGTTTCCCTTATCTGACTAAAGTGAATGAGGGTACAGGATCGGTTTGGGGTGTACCAGGCATCGAAACGATAGGTGAAACCCGTATCGGGGCAGATAACCTCGCCTGGGAGAGAGCGATTAAGACTAATCTGGGTTTTGAAGGAAGGCTCTTTGATAGCAAAGTAGATTTTGTATTTGAGATTTTCAGAGACCAGCGAAACGGTATTTTCCAGCAGAGGGTGCAAGTTCCGGAATATGTGGGAGTGATCTCTAATCCATTTGCTAACGTGGGGCGTATGAAAAGCACAGGGGCCGATGGCAATATCAGCTATACAACTGATATTACTCCCAACTTTGGTATTACGCTGCGGGGTAATTTTACTTATTCCAAAAATATCGTGCAAAATTGGGAGCAGGCTTATTTGGAATATCCCTACCTGGAGTACAATGGATTTCCCTACGGTTCCATCCGGGGATATCAGGCTATCGGGCTTTTCAAGGATGAAGAGGATGTAAAATACAGTCCTAAACAGACGTTTGGAACGGTCATGCCTGGAGATATCAAATATAAGGACATAAACGGCGATGGAATTATCAATACAATGGACAAAGTACCACTGACACACAGTAATTATCCATTAACGATGTACGGTTTTGGTGGCGAGTTCCGGTACAAAAACCTAACCCTTGGAGTGTTATTTAAAGGAACAGGGAAAACTTCTTTCTTTTATGTTGGACAGTCCACAACTGTTAGCGGCGATTCGGAAGTAAACGGGATGGGTTATATGCCATTCTTTCAGGGAAATCAGGGAAATGTCCTCACCCTGGCTGCCGATCCTAAAAACCGATGGATTCCGATGGAATACGCTCTGGAACATGGTATAGATCCGGCTTTAGCTGAAAACCCGAATGCCCGCTTCCCGCGTTTACAATATGGAAATAACGCCAACAACAGTCAGTTGTCCACCTTTTGGGAGGGAGATTCGCGCTACCTGAGACTGCAGGAAGTAACATTGAATTATCGTGTTAGTTCCAACTTTATGAAGCGGTTGGGTGTAGCTTCAATGGACGTACAACTTGTAGGTACCAATCTTTATATCTGGGACAAAGTGAAAATCTTTGACCCGGAGCAAGCCGTTTGGAATGGACGAAAATATCCGATTCCTCAAACTTATGCGGTGCAAGTCTATTTTAACTTATAGCAATACACTAATTTTAGAAAGATGAAATCATTTTTAATTATAAAAAGAGTAACCATAGCGTCTGTTGTAGGCTTGATGTGTGTGATGGCGACATCATGTAAAGATTACCTGAATATAGACGACTATTTTGACGATGAATTCAACATCGATTCGGCATTTGTCAACGCTAGGTATATCGAAGCATACATGTGGGGGGCAGCTGATATGTTCCCAGACGAAGCACAAACGGTCAGGTATGGATATACACCGGGGCCTATGGCTGCTGATGAGGCCTTCAACGGATTGACCGGTGGAGGTTCGAGTAACGTTTACTATGGGATGGATTTCGCTACCGGACGGATTACGCCTGACTTTTTTGGCGATTCCTCTCCCAATCTAAATCAATGGGGCAGATATTATAAAATTATTCGTAAAACGAACAATGTTTTACAGAATCTTGATATGCCCAAAGATTTGACTACTGCCGACAGGCTTCGGATTGAAGGTTATACACGTTTTATCCGTGCCTACGCTTACTACTGTTTATTAGTGGATTATGGTCCGCCGATTATTTTGGGTGATGAAGTGGTCAATACCAATGAATCTCTTGAATATTACGACCGTCCGAGAGCAACGTACGACGAAGCAATGGAATATGTTTGCGGAGAATTGGAGAAAGCGGCCGAATTGATGCCGAAAGAAGTAGGTATCCTGGATTTTGGACGCCCTACAAAGGGGGCAGCCTATGGGTTGGTTGCCCGGTTGAGACTGATCCATGCCAGCCCGTTGTTTAATGGTGGTTCGGTAGCCAGTTCCTATTTCGGTAACTGGAAACGTTCTACTGACGATGTATTCTATGTGTCTCAGGAATATGACGAAAGTAGATGGGCACTGGCAGCAGCTGCTGCAAAACGGGTTATGGATCTTGGGTTGTATCAATTGTATACTGTGAAAGCAGACGAGAGTACACCAGCTCTTCCGGAAGGTGTAGCTTCTGATCCAGACTTCTACGGGAGCTATCCGAGTGGTGCCGCAGGGATTGATGCCTTCCGGTCGTATTCAGATATCTTTACCGGTGAAGCGGTATCAGCTATTAACAAAGAATTGATTTGGGGTAGAAATACTTCCTACATAAATAGTTATATCAATCGAGGCGCCTTTCCTCCGTCTTTGGGTGGTTGGGGACGTTTTTGTGTAACACAAAAAGTAGTTGATGCCTATCTGATGGAAGATGGTCGCACCAAAGATGAAGCGCGGGGCGACACCTACTTTGAAACAGTTGCAGACCTTCCGGCAGGAGGCACCTTCGAAGGCTTGTTCACCGAACAGTCCAAATCTTTCTCCGGATACCCCATGAATGCGGGTGTGTATAAAATGTACGACAAGCGCGAGATGCGGTTTTATGCGTCTGTTGGCTTCAACGAAGCCGTTTGGCAGGCATTGTCCAGTACTAACGTAAATATGCACACTGCCAAATATTATTACCAGGATGTAGATGGACGTGGTGGTGTTACAGCAACCTCGCCCAATTATCCGATTACCGGTTATGTGATTAAGAAGTATGATCATCCTTACGATGCGCTTAGTGGTACAGGTGCCCGCACCATTCCAAAGGCATATCCTATTATCCGCTATGCTGAAATCCTGTTGTCGTATGCCGAGGCGATTAATAACCTGACCGGTAGCCATACTGTTCAGCTGGGCGATCAGCAATATACGATCAACAGGGATATCAATGAAATCAGGAACTCTTTTAATCTTGTGCGTTACCGTGCCGGATTACCTGGTTTATCGACCAGTCAATTGAACAACCCGGCCGATGTGCAGCAAGCAATAGAGCGGGAGCGTATGGTCGAGTTTTTATACGAGAACAGGCGTTTTTACGATGTGCGTCGCTGGGGTATTTATGAAGACTCTGAACGGGAACCGATTCGTGGTATGAACCCCGACGGTGCAGACCGTGAGAGTTATTACAGACGTACCATTCCGGCTACTTCATCCTACCTTACCCGTGTAGTTGACAAGAAGCTGGTGTGGCTGCCGATCCCCCGTGCGGAGTTGCGCCGGTTACCCTCTCTGGACCAGAACCCGGGTTACAATTAAAATTATATTGAACAAGTAGCAAAAACGATACAAATGAAACAGAGATTATTAGTAATAATTGCCTTGCTGGGAACCCTGGTATCCTGCAATGACGATGCAATCTTTGAAAAGGAGATGTATAAAAATGAAGTTGCTTTGATTAGTAGCGACTACTACAATACTTTTCGGGAAGTGGTAAAATTAACCAGCGAGGAAGAGGTTATTGGCTATGTAGCTGCCTCGGTAGGAGGAACGAATGCCCCTACTAAAGACATGGTTATTGGCCTGGAAGAAGATGCTGAGCCATTGGGCTTGTACAACTATTCGCTTTATGATGCAGACTCGGCATTGTATGCCAAACCATTGCCAAAAGATAAATACGAGATTACCGAATATCAAATTAAGGTGAATGCAGGTGAACGCGCGGGCAAAACAATGATTCGCTTACGCCCGGATGGATTATCTCCGGATTCAACCTACTTTCTTAGCTTAAGAGCTACCGATATTTCAGGTGTTGAGCTAAATCCAAAAAAGAGCACCATTCTTTATCAGGTTTTACTGGAGAACGACTATGCCTCCCAGGCAGAAAACTCTCTTTATACCATGACCGGAATGATCGATGGGATGGTAACAGCGGCTAACAAAGAACTTTTCCCTCTCTCGTACAATAGCGTGCGGATGATAGCAGGGAATGAAACTTTTGTCTCCACCGAGGCTGCAATTAAAGAGACCTCGGTTATTTTGGAAGTGGCCGAAGACAATAGTGTTACAATAAAGCCTTACGGTTCAGTTCAGATAACTCAGTTAGATGACGATGACAAATACCCAAACGTGTTTATGGTCGAAGATTATTACGGTCAGAAAACGAATGTGTTTTTATTGGCATATGAATACACTATTGGCGATGTAACCAAGGTGATGAAGGAGCGTGTAGAAATGCAAATAAGGAATTAGCGATTGCCCACCGGTTGCCGGTTTTTGCTCACTGGTTACCGGTTTTTGCTTACCGCCGGCCAATTGCGGGTCCGGGTTTTTGCGTGCCAGCCCCATAATTTGAGGGCGGTTGTATAACAGCTTATTGTACAGGAACATTTTGAAATTAAATTCGTTTATCCTTTCAAAGAGATATCAGGAAATGAAGTGTACGATTTCTGTTGTTTATATCCAATGCGTTGCCATTTTCTTAACAATAACCGTTTGGGGGCAGGAAAACAACTATGGCAGGGAGCGCTATAAGATGATTGAAACACAATTGAAAGCCCGGGGTATCACTGACAACCGAATTTTAAATGCTTTCAGAAAAGTGCCGCGCCACGAGTTTGTATTGCCCGGGTACCAGCGTTATGCCTACAGCGATCAGCCGCTGCCGATTGAGGAAGGGCAAACCATTTCTCAACCATTTATTGTGGCATACATGACCGATGTTTTGCAGCTAAAGCGGTCCGACCGTGTTTTGGAGATCGGAACCGGTTCGGGCTACCAGGCTGCCATTCTTGCTCAGCTTTGCGATTCGGTATTTACGGTAGAGCTTTTTGAATCGCTGGGAAACAAAGCACACACTCTGTTTGAAAAACTGCACTATCGCAATATTGTCTCTAAAATCGGCGATGGTTACCTGGGGTGGGAGGAGAAAGCTCCTTTTGATGCGATTATTGTCACCTGTGCCCCGAGTCATGTTCCCAAGCCACTTCAGGATCAGCTGGCCGATGGCGGCAGAATGATCATCCCGGTAGGCGAAGGACAGGTGCAGCACCTGGTTCTGCTTCAGAAACAAAATGGCAGGATTCGACAAAAAAGTGTACTCCCGGTCCGCTTTGTCCCCATGCTCGACGAGGATAAAGACAGATACTGAAAAACCGGAAAAATGCGTATTTTAGCGCTACCCAAAATCAATACATGTTAAAATCAATCTTTATTTTCGTTTCATCCAGCGAAAAATAGGCTTTTGTAAAAAGACTTTAAATTGGCGGATTCACAGGTCTCTGCTTTTTATAAATCGGAGAATTTGTACTACTTTCGTCGGGTTATTTAGATCAGAAAGCATGTGGATTAAGGTATCCCGGGTCATCCTTCGAAATAGAATTTTACTACTCTCTATCCTGGCGGTAATAACCGTTTTTTTTGGGTATCACGCACGTAAGGTGGAAATGTCATACGAGTACGCCTCGTTGCTTCCCAAAAAGGATCCCGCATATAAAGATTATCAGAAGTTTGTAGAGGTTTTTGGCGAAGAAGGGAACCTGATCATTGTTGGAATACAGGATTCCAGCTTTTTTCGTCTCGATCATTTTAACCGTTGGAAAAGACTTTCCACCGAGCTTTCGGGGATTGAAGGAGTTGAGAACCTCCTGTCGGTTACCAACACTTACAACCTGGTTGCGAACCGCGATGAGAAGAAATTTGAAGTAGTTAAAACCTTTCCTGATTCCATTGCCACGCAGGCCGATTTGGATGGATATGTAGAGAAATTTCACGAACTGCCTTTTTACCGAAAGCTGGTTTACAACGACGAAACCAACGCATACATTCTGGCCGTTACGGTCAACAAGGATAAAATGGCCACCAAAGAGCGCGAAGACCTTGTTCGGAATATCCAGGCTGTTTGCCGTGCTTTTGAGCAGGACGAAAACGTTCAGCTACATTACTCAGGTTTGCCTTATATAAGGGTGGTAAATTCAGTGAAAATCAGACGCGAGCTTTACATGTTCAGCGTGTTGGCGCTGGCCATTTGCATCGTTGTTTTGTTTTTGTTTTTCCGTTCGCTGAAAGCCGTGCTGGTGCCGGTGCTGATTGTGATTGCCGGGGTGATTTGGGCCATGGGGATGTTATCACTTTTCGGGTATAAGATTACTCTTCTTTCAGGGATGATTCCGCCTTTACTGATCGTGATCGGGATTCCGAACAGTATTTACATGCTGAACAAGTTTCATCACGAGTTTGTAAGCCATGGCAACAAGGTAAAAGCCCTGCAACGGGTGATCATTAAAATCGGAAACGCAACTTTCCTGACCAACCTCACAACCGCCTCCGGATTTGCTACTTTTATAATTGTAAAAAGTGATATTTTACGCCAGTTTGGGATCATCGCATCCCTGAATATTCTGGCGCTGTTCATTCTTTCGTTGTTGCTGATACCGATTATCTTCAGCTTTATTGGACCGCCTTCTTCTCGCCACGTAGGGCACCTCGACACGAAATGGGTGAATTGGATCATTGAAGGACTGATTCACATAACACAACATTACCGCCGGGTGGTTTACCTGCTTACAATTGGGATTGTATCGCTTGGTATTTTTGGCATCACACTGATCAAAAGTTCAGGCTACATGGTGGATGACATTCCGAAAGATGACCCCGTGTACATCGATCTGAAGTTTTTTGAAGACAATTTTAACGGCCTGATGCCGCTCGAAATCATGGTGGATACCAAACGTCCGCAGGGAGTGATGCAACTGAGCACTTTTAACAAGATCGATGAGTTGGAAAACCGGCTGGCAGAATATCCTGAGTTGTCGGCATCCACTTCTTTGCTAAACCTGCTGAAATTCTCGAAGCAGGCCTTTTACAACGGAAACGAGCGTTACTACAGCATTCCGAACAACCGCGAAAAGAACTTTATTTTACAATATGCCCAAACCGGTGAAGACAACGCCAATATGCTGCATTCGTTTATGGACAGCACGCGGCAGTCGACACGCATCAGCATTCGGGTGAAAGATGTAGGCACCAAACGGATGGAGCAGCTTTACACCGATTTCATGCAGGAGATCGACTCCATTTTTCCGGCCGATAAATACGATGTAACCGTCACCGGTTCGAGTATCACCGCTTTCCGTGGCACACAATATTTGCTGAAAAATCTTTTTACCAGTCTGGGGCTGGCCATTTTGCTGATTTCAACATTCATGGCCATTATGTTTTCGTCCTGGAGAATGGTCATCATGTCGTTGACTCCGAACGTGATTCCGCTTATATTTACCGCGGCAGTGATGGGTTTCACCGGTATTCCGATCAAGGCTTCCACCATCCTGGTGTTTAGTATCGCCTTTGGTATTTCGGTGGATAACACCATTCACTTTCTGGCCAAATACCGGCAGGAACTGAATCTTACCAATTGGGACATCAGCAAATCGGTGCAAATGGCTTTAAAAGAAACCGGCGTGAGTATGCTTTATACTTCGGTGGTACTGTTTTTTGGCTTTGGAATTTTTAGCATTTCAAATTTTGGAGGAACGCAGGCAATGGGTATCCTGGTGTCGCTGACACTTTTGGTAGCGGTTACTTCCAACCTTATATTATTGCCATCGTTGCTTACCGGACTGGAAAGACTTACCACTACCGAAGCGTTCAAGGAACCTTTGCTGCATATTTACGACCAGGAGGAAGAAATTGAGCTGGACGAACTGGAAATCATTCCGGATGGTGAACTTAAACTTGGTAACTGATGTATTCTGTCGAAGATTTACAAAAAATAGTGAGCCAAGCAGTCGCTTTGCGTTCAAAACAACTGTTGGATAAAACCCCGGTTGAATTGTATGAGCCCATTCATTATTCGCTCGAAATGGGCGGGAAACGGCTGCGTCCGGTGCTGGTGTTGCTGGGCTATAATCTTTTTGATAAAGACGTTCAAAAGGCTGTTCCGGCAGCGCTGGGAATCGAGGTGTTTCATAATTTTACCCTGCTTCACGACGATATTATGGACAAGGCCGATGTGCGTAGAAACCGGCCTACCGTTCACATAAAGTTCAGTGAGAACCATGCCATCCTTTCGGGCGATGCCATGGCCTTCGAAGCCTATAAATACTTTCTCGAAAGCGGGTCTCCGCGTTTGCCGGAAGCGATGAAGCTTTTTACCGATACGGCCATCGAAGTTTGTGAAGGACAGCAGTTTGACATGGACTTTGAAAAACGGCTGGATGTAAAAGAGGAAGAGTACCTGAACATGATCCGGCTGAAAACTGCTGTATTGCTGGCTTGTAGTCTGAAGTCGGGCGCCATTCTGGCCAACAGTCCCGAAAAAGCCGCAGATCAGCTGTACGAATTCGGAATCAACTTGGGGCTGGCTTTTCAGCTGCAGGACGATTTGCTGGATACCTTTGGCGACCAGGAAATTTTCGGGAAAAAAATTGGCGGCGACATTCTGTCAAACAAAAAAACACTTTTGCTGATCAATGCGCTGGAGCATGCCAATCGGGAGCAACATGCCTCGCTGGTGGAATGGATCAAAAAAGACGATTTCAACCCGGACGAAAAGATCGGGGCAGTGACTGAAATTTACCGGCAGATCGGAGTGAGAGAATTGGCCGAACAGAAAGTGGATGCTTATTTTAACCGGGCCATTGAGATCCTGGATGAAATGGAACTGGAAGATGTTGTAAAACAACCCTTACGCGGGTTTGCCCTAAATATGCTGACCCGAAAGAATTGACGTGTTTTAAGGGCTGGAAGCGAACTTTCTAAAAAAGAAAAATGCGTTGGATAGAACTAAAACAATGTTAAATTTGTTAGCGTTTAAAATTTTTTTGACAATAAGTTAGATCCGATTTTAAAATCAAATCCAATATGGCTCAAAATACAGGGAAAATAGTACAGATCATTGGTCCTGTTGTGGATGTTAGTTTCGAAAAAGAAGGTGGTGAATTACCCGCTATTTACGATGCACTTGAAATTCTTCGCGAAGGCAAGGAAAGTTTGATCGTTGAATGTCAGCAACACGTTGGAGAGAATACCATTCGTTGTATTTCGATGGACTCTACCGATGGTTTGAAAAGAGGTACCGATGTGAGAGCATTGGGAAGCCCGATAAAAATGCCCAAAGGCGAAATTGCCCTGGGACGTTTGCTAAACGTTGTTGGTGACACAGTAGATGGTTTGGAACAACTGCCCAAAGAGGGATTAAAAATCCACAACGAACCACCCAAATACGAAGACCTTACCACCGAAACCGAAGTGTTGTATACCGGTATCAAGGTAATCGACCTGATTGAGCCGTATGCCAAAGGAGGTAAAATCGGATTGTTTGGCGGTGCAGGTGTAGGAAAAACCGTACTGATCCAGGAGCTTATCAATAACATTGCTTTGGCACATTCGGGCCTGTCGGTATTCGCCGGTGTTGGGGAGCGTACCCGTGAAGGGAACGACCTGCTGCGCGAAATGATCGAGGCCAACATTGTTGACTACGGCGATGAATTCAAAGAGTCGATGGAAAAAGGAAGCTGGGACTTGTCGAAAGTAGATCCCGAGCGGCTGAAGAAATCAAAACTGGCCATGGTATTCGGACAGATGAACGAACCTCCGGGTGCACGTGCGCGTGTGGCCCTTTCGGGTTTGACAATTGCCGAAAGTTTGCGCGATGGTGACGGTTCTGCCGGTGGCGGTCGTGACATCCTGTTCTTTGTCGACAATATTTTCCGTTTTACTCAGGCCGGTTCAGAGGTTTCGGCATTGTTGGGCCGTATGCCATCAGCGGTAGGTTACCAGCCAACGCTGGCCACCGAAATGGGTATTATGCAGGAACGAATCACTTCTACCAAAAACGGATCGATCACTTCGGTTCAGGCGGTTTATGTGCCTGCCGATGACTTGACCGACCCGGCGCCTGCAACAACCTTTGCCCACCTGGATGCAACCACTGTACTTAGCCGTAAAATTGCCGAGCTCGGTATTTATCCGGCTGTTGACCCGCTGGATTCAAGCTCGCGTATTCTTACGCCCGATATTGTGGGAGAGGAGCATTATTCTTGTGCGCAGGATGTAATTATGCTGTTGCAACGTTATACCGAGCTGCAGGATATTATTGCCATTCTGGGTATGGACGAACTGTCGGAAGAAGACAAACTGGTGGTACACCGCGCACGTCGTGTACAGCGTTTCCTTTCGCAACCTTTCTTTGTGGCTTCGGCATTTACCGGGCTGGAAGGAAAACTGGTATCGATTGAAGACACCATCAAAGGTTTTAGAATGATCATGAACGGGGAAGTGGATAAGTACCCGGAAGCGGCATTCAACCTGGTGGGAACCATCGAAGAAGCCATTGCGAAAGGTGAAAAAATGTTGGCTGAAAATTAATTCGGAAAGGACTGACCATGTATCTTGAAATAATTACACCCGACAAAAAAGTTTTTGAAGGAGAAGTGAAACTGATCCAGCTTCCCGGAAGCAAGGGAACATTTGAGATTCTGAAGAACCACGCACCGATTATTTCCACGCTGGGGAAGGGAAACATCCGCATACAGGAGGAAAACAACACCGATCACATGTTTGAAGTGAGCGGAGGTGTAATCTAGAACAAAGCAAATAAAATTATAGTGTTGGTTGAATCGGTTTAAAAAGATACATCAAAACATAGGCCCCGCAGAGTTTTCTGCGGGGATTTTTATTTTGTGATGCAAAAGAATCCGGCAGATTAAGATATCTTTGAACACTTCGGACGAAAGGAAGACAAAGCTGTTTTTATGAAGGTAAAATTCCTGGTGATACGTTTTAGTTCCATTGGCGATATTGTTTTGACATCGCCGGTTGTGCGGGGTCTTAAACAACAGGTGCCCGATTCCGAAGTTCATTTTGTAACCAAGCAAAAACATGCCGGGTTGGTAACTTCCAATCCTCACATCGATAAGGTTCATTTACTGAACGAGAACATCAACGAACTGATTGCGGAGCTGGAACAGGAAGACTTTGATTACATCATCGATCTTCACCAGAATTTCAGAAGTAACCGGATAAAACGCAGTTTAAAGGCACCGTCGTTTTCGGTTGATAAACTCAATTTTCAGAAATGGCTGATGGTGCAGTTTAAAATCAACCGCTTGCCGCATCGCCACATTGTGGATCGTTACCTGGCCGCCACTTCTGTTTTTGATGTAAAAGACGATGGGGAAGGCCTGGATTATTTTATCCCGGAAGAAGAGGCTTTCGATCGCAAAGAACTTCCTGAGATGTTCAGAAACGGCTACGTGGCTTTTGTGATTGCAGGCACTTTTGCCACCAAGAAACTTCCGGTAGAAAAGGTGGTGGAAATTTGCCGCAATATCTCTTATCCGGTAATTCTTTTAGGTGGCCGGTGCGAAAACGAAGCCGGTGAGCAGGTGTTGGCACAGTCGAACGGAAATGTGCTGAATTACACGGGTAAAATCTCGCTCAATCAGTCGGCTTCGCTCGTGCGCGATGCCAATATTGTTTTGTCGAACGATACCGGGTTGATGCACATCGCCGCGGCTTTCAAAAAGAAAATTCTTTCGTTTTGGGGAAACACGATTTCCGAATTCGGAATGGTGCCCTACCGAACCAACAATGCGTCGCTGCAACTTGAAGTGAAGGATTTAAAATGCCGCCCCTGTTCCAAACTGGGCTATCAGAAATGCCCGAAGAAACACTTCAAATGTATGAATGACATTGACACCGGATTGGCTATCAGATGGATTCAGAAAAATTTCAACTAACAAGTTTATAGCCAGATTCCAGATGTTCCCAACTTTTGGAATCTAACATCGTTGATCTCCAGTCAGCATTTCGTTTAGTTAATTTCGGTGACTCATTCTTTTAACGTCCTTTAACGCACCCCCGGCAAAATCTTTTGTCATTAAAAGAGGCAATACATCCGTTCACAGGTTTATTTCGACAGCCAACAGGAAAATCTGCCGACTTAGATTTGTTTCGTTCAATGGAAATATCCGGTGAGCTAGTTTTGCCACAAACCTGGAAACATTATGACAATGCTTAAGAGGAAAATCATTTTTTTAACAGTTTGTTCTTTGCTGCTGATGGACGGATTTGCGCAGGCAAAAGAAACCGCGGAAAAGGACAGGTCAGCGTGGGAACTGGCCCGAAAAGCGGAGGGAGTGTCGCTTTATTACCGATGGCTTTCAACCGATTCGATGAAAATTCGCGAAATGCGTGCCCGGTTTCAGATCAACGCCGGGGTTTCCAAAATCCTGCCATTGTTTTCGTGTGCCGAGAATTATGGCGTATGGGCGGTTGGCGTGAAAGAGTGCAAAATTGAAACTTTCAGCGACAGTAACTGGGTCACTTATTCGCGGATGAATTACCCGTGGCCTTTTAAACAACAGGATCTGGTAGCCCGTCACCTGGTTTCCCGGCTGGATTCAGAAACCGTGATTTCCGTCTCCGCAGAACCTGCTTTTTTAGCCAGAAAAGAAGGGATTGAGCGCATGGAGAATTATTGGGGAGAGTGGACGTTTTCCTCGTTAAATGACCAGGCTACCTCGGTTGATTATCGCATGATCTCGTATACAAAACCACTGTTCCCGCGGTTTATGCAGGATCCTGTCATTCAGAAGCTATTTATAGAATCTTGTACCGAATTAAAACAACTGGCAGAAAAGCAATGAAAAGAAGTAAACATCAGTGGGGGTTCAGAAGAATTTTTAGCCTTCAGGAGGAGCCTGAAAAAGTAGCGCGCGGATTTGCCCTTGGTTCTTTTATCGGGATGCTGCCTTTCCCTGGATTCCAAATGTTTATTTCGGCGGGCCGCGAAGTATTTCTTTCGTTGCTGTTGGGCAGGGTAATTACGGGTTTGTTGGCTATGGTTGGCGGGTATTACCTGTCGCTTTTCATTCTTAACAGAAAGCAACAGAAATGAAAACGGAAAAGTACACATTGATTACCGGGGCAAGTGCCGGTTTGGGGAAAGAGCTGGCTGAAGAATGTGCACGCCTCGGGCAAAACCTGCTTTTGGTGGCGCTTCCCGGTGAGGATATCTTTCGCACAGGACTTAATCTTTCGCTCAGGTATCAAGTTCGGGTGAATACTTTTGAATTTGATCTGACGGAATCGGGCTCGGTGGAGTGTTTGGTGGATGAGGTCAGTCACTTCCAAATCGATGTATTGATCAACAATGCTGGCACAGGCGGAACCAAACCTTTTCTGGAAGCTACTGCCGAGTACATCGACCGCATTGTTTTGCTGAATATGCGTGCGCTGGTTTTGCTAACACGCTTGTTGTTACCGGTTTTGAAGAAGCAGGGGAGAGCTTACATCCTAAATATTGCCAGTATGGCTTCGTTTGGGCCGATGCCTTTTAAAACGGTATATCCGGCTTCAAAAGCTTTTGTGTATTCTTTTTCCCGCGGTTTGGGAGCCGAGTTAAAAGGTACCGGAATAAGGGTTAGCGTTGCACATCCGGGAGGAATGCGGACAAATCCTGAAGTAACAAGCCGAATCGAAAGTCACAACCGCCTGGTAAGAAGTACCGCCCTGCCGGTTTCAACGGTGGCGCGCATTTGCATCCGGCAGTTGCTAAAGGATGATGAACTGATTATTCCTGGATTTATGAACAAACTAAGCTGGCTGGTTTTGAAAATAGTACCGGTTTGGCTACGTTTGAAAATTATGCGGTCAACGCTTCAGAATGAAATCAGAAATACCACACAAACTGCTAAAAGAGCCTGAGGTGAAAGAACAAAAAAATACGCGAGTTCTGGTCACAGGAGCCAACGGACTGTTGGGCGCCCATGTTGTCCGTTGTTTACTCAACGAAGGTTATCAGGTGTTGGCAATGGTTCGGAAAGGCAGCAACCTCAAAGCCCTGGAAGGACTGAGTGTGGATTGGTTTGAGGGAAATATCACCGATAAAAAGGATGTGGAGCAGGCCGTAAAACAAAGTGATTTTATTATCCACACAGCCGCGCGCACAACGCAATCGCCGTCATCGCTCGAAGCTTACCGCGAAGCCAACATCAATAGTACGCAGTACCTGGTCGAGGCAGCCGAAAACTTTGGGATACAACGCATGGTTTATGTAAGTACAGCCAACTGTTTTGGGAATGGTTCCAAAGAACAGCCGGGAAATGAGAACGCCCCTTTTATTCCCTGGTTAAAAAAATCGGGCTATGCCTACAGTAAGTTGCTTGCGCAGCAACTGGTACTGGAAAGTGTGCGGCAAAAGAAAGTGGATGTTGTAATTGTCAATCCCACTTTTCTGATTGGCGAGAATGATGTAAAGCCCAGCAGCGGCGAGGTGTTTTTGCACGTGGTTAACAAGCGGCTTGTTTTTTATCCTCCGGGAGGCAAAAACTTTGTGGATGCAGCTATGGCAGCAAAAGGAGTAGTGGCAGCGTTGGAGAAAGGACGAACGGGAGAATGCTATTTGTTAACGGGCGAGA
>JBKDZK010000328.1:0-2147 GCA_047971205.1 Draconibacterium sp. | reverse complement strand
GCTATAGTGCCACAACAGTAGATGCCGATGAGATTGCCAACGCCAAAACAATAAACCCAATGGCGGCATTATCTGGCAAAGTGGCCGGACTCGATATTTCTGGTTCGGCAACACCCGGCGGTACGCAAAATATTGCCATCCGGGGCTTTAGCTCCTTCGGGAACAATCAGCCATTGTATGTGATTGATGGTGTTGTGATTACCAATACCCAAAACCGTACCGGTACCGGACTAAATTCCCAAAGTGATTTCGGTTCGGGCATTAATGCTTTAAACCCGAATGATATAGAGAACATTACTGTGCTAAAAGGTTCTGCGGCATCTGCAATGTACGGTTCGCGTGCTGCACAAGGTGTGATTATGATTACCACCAAGTCAGGAAAAAACACCGATGGAAAAATCCAGGTAGATTACGATGGCGGTGTAACCGTCCAGAGAATCGGACGATTGCCTAACGAGCAAGAGATGTTTGGACAAGGCTGGAGTGGTGATCGTGCTTTAGACGAAAACGGGAGCTGGGGAGCTATTTTCGATAGCAAAGACCGGCTTTGGGGAAATATAGTTGGTGATGAGCAACTGCTCATACCTAATACCTATAAGAAAAACCGGATTCGGGATTTTTACGATTTCGGCTTGGGCTATAACAATTCCATTTCATTTAGTGGAGGTACAGATAAATCTTCCTTCAGGGCATCTGTTTCGCAAACCAGTGTTGACGGCCCCATACCTACAGACGATGATTCCTACGAACGCTATACCATCGGGATTAATGCCTCTCAAAAAGCATCAAGTAAATTTACAATCAGTACTGCATTGAATTTTAGCTCCGAAATAAACGAAGTAGCTCCTACCGGACAAGACAATTCAATTTACCGCTCGCTCAACGAAATATCTACCGGGCTATCTATCGTCGATTTAGAAGATATCAACAATAAGTTTTTTAACCTGGACAATTATTTTACTCCTTATGGATTAAACCCTTATCAGGTATTGGAGATGAGGGAAGCCATTCAGAACAAACAAAAATTCTTTGGGAAACTGGAATTGGAATATGCCATATTGAAAAACTTGAAAGCGACCTACCGCTTTGGGGGTGATTATGAGGCTTCTGAAATCGACCAGCACTTTGATGCGGTCAGATTTACCCAAGGGGCACCCAATTACGGATCTTCTAACGAAAGTCCTGGTTCATATTCTGAACGTCGGATTAAACGTATTCAATTAAATCACGATTTTATGCTCAATTACGACGAAAGATTTGGCGATGATTTTTCGTTGAATGCCATTCTTGGTGTCAATACAAATGAAAGGTCGTATTCCAGGTTGCTTGGAGAGATAACTTCGATTTATATCCCAGGTTTTTATCACCTGTCAAACTCTTTGTCCCCGGCCACTTCCAGTCAGGTGTCGAGCAAATCGCGGCTGTGGGGTGCCTATGCAAGTGTGGACATGGGATTTCGTGATTACCTCTATCTTACACTAACTGCCCGGAACGACCACTCTTCTACTCTGCCCAAAGATAACAACTCCTATTTCTATCCTGGTGCCATGGCTAGTTTTATTGTTACTGATTTCTTGAAAGAACGTGAAGTTGAAACGGGCATATTCGATTATGCAAAACTACGTGTAGCATATGGGCGTACGGGCAAGGATGCTTCTGCTTACGCCGTTTACGACAAACTTATAGCGGCAACCATATCCAACCCGGGTTATCCGAGCGTAGACAACCTGGTGTTCCCTTTGGGTGGGATAAATTCGTTTACACTTTCAAACGATGCAGGTAATACCGAGTTAAAGCCCGAATTGACAGATGAGTTCGAAGCAGGTGTCGAGCTTGCAATGCTCAATAACCGTATTGGACTGGATTTTTCGTACTACAATAAACTTACCAAAGGCCTGATTGCTGCTAAACCGGTCGATCCTTCTATCGGTTACAGCCGTTTCCTCCAGGCCAATATTGGAGATGTACGAAATAGTGGTATTGAATTATTGCTAACAGTTGTTCCGGTGAAAACAACGAGCTTTACCTGGGACATAGCCTATAACTATACCAAAAACAACAACAAAGTGGAAAGCCTGGATGTGCCAGAAAGTTTTGTAGGCGGTTTTGGCGGTATAGGAATTTATGGTGTCGAGGGAGGGGCCGTG
>JBKDZK010000327.1:0-1653 GCA_047971205.1 Draconibacterium sp. | reverse complement strand
CGACATCAACGGAATGGGAACCATTGATGAGATTGCTGCTCGTTTACAAAAAACAGTTAGCTCATTCTAAGCGGATACACACAATATTATAAGACGAATGTAGTTAATGCATTCGTCTTTTTTTGCTTATTTTGCACCATAAGATCATTACAATCATGGCTGAAAACAACTTTGTTGACTACGTAAAAATATTCTGCCGGTCAGGAAATGGCGGACAGGGATCAACTCACCTTCGTCGGGAAAAATTTGTTCCCAAAGGAGGACCAGATGGAGGAGATGGCGGACGTGGAGGTCATGTCATTGTAAAAGGCAATGCGCAAATGTGGACCTTACTTCACTTGCGCTATAAGAAACACATTTTTGCAGGCCACGGCGCATCTGGCAGTGGGCATGGTAGCTTTGGAGCCGATGGTGAAGATATCACCATTGAAGTTCCTTTAGGAACGGTTGCCAAAGATGGCGAAACCGGAGAATTCCTATTTGAGATTACCCGCGATGTCGAAACCATATACCTGGCAAAATGAGGCCGCGGAGGTTTAGGAACCTTGCACTTTAAATCTTCAACCAACACATCGACTCGGTATGCTCATCCCGGAGAATATGGCCAGGTATGATGGAAAATTTTGGAACTTAAGATTCTGGCCGATGTTGGTCTGGTCGGATTTCCAAGTGCCGGAAAGTCAACCTTACTATCTGTCGTTTCGGCCGCCAAACCTAAAATTGCAGATTACCCATTCACCACTTTAGTGCCCAATTTAGGAATTGTTTCGTACCGTGACCAACAGTCATTTGTAATGGCTGATATTCCTGGAATTATTGAGGGTGCCCATCAAGGAAAAGGGTTAGGGCTACGCTTTTTGAGACATATTGAGCGTAACTCCATGCTTTTATTTATGGTCCCTGCTGATAGTGAAGACCACCGAAAAGAATATGGAATTCTTTTAAATGAACTTGAAAAATATAACCCTGAGTTGCTGGATAAAGACCGCTACCTGATCATCAGTAAATCCGACTTTTTAGATGAGGAGCTTCAAGAAGAAATTAGTGCCGAATTAGAAGATATTCCGCACAGTTTCATCTCAGCGGTTGCTAACCAGGGCATTTTACAATTGAAAGATAAAATCTGGCAAATCCTAAATCCTTCATGATCGCTCTTATTCAATCCATAAAACAAATCGATCAGTCCATTTTCCTTTTTTTTAACGGGATGCACAATCCGTTTTGGGATGTTGTTATGCCCTTATTCACCCAAACGGCAACCTGGTCTATTTTTTACCTGACACTGCTATATTTTATCATTCGTAAATACCGAATGAAAGCAATAGCTGCTCTTGTTTTACTTGCATTGTCTATCGTTATCGCCGATCAATTTTCGGTATTTGTTAAAGAAACCGTCCAGCGCCTTCGCCCCACGCACGATCCCGATATTCAACATTTGGTACACAATGTATACCGGAAGGGTGGGCTCTATGGTTATTTTTCATCCCATGCAACCAACACCTTTGCCGTTGCAGCTTTCACTGCCCGCTTGTTTAAGAATATTCGTTTCCAGCTGCTCATCTATTTTTGGGATGCCTTGGTTAGCTACACCCGCATCTATTTGGGAGTACACTACCCTTTTGATGTCTTAACCGGCGCGCTGGTTGGTCTGCT
>JBKDZK010000326.1:0-4136 GCA_047971205.1 Draconibacterium sp. | reverse complement strand
TTCCGGCTACTGTCAAATGCTACCAAAGGTCCATTCAGATTCATAAAGAACAACAATCATGAAAATCCAAAAAATCAACGCCTTTTTCAGAAAAGTGGGCGAGTTTCAAATCAGGTACCGCTGGCCTCTGATGATTTTTGCCCTGTTACTCACTATATTCGGAATTTTTGGTCTTCAGAAAATGCACATCGCCAATGCACGCGATGACTGGTTTGACGATAAAGAAGCCATTGAAATTGCCACCGAAGAATTTGAAGACCAGTTTGGCAACAACGATAACATCAGTATCCTTATTGAAGCAGACGATGTTTTCGCCCCGGAAGTGCTTACCATGATGAAAAATATTGGGCAGGAATTGGTTGATAGTGTGCCTTATGCCGATGAAATTACTTCGCTGGTCGATATGGAAATATCGGTAGGTACCGAAGAAGGAATTGAGGTCATCAATCCCTTTGAAGATAGTATTCCCACCAACCTTGAAAGACTGGAAAAGATTCGTCAGTTGGTGTTATCCCGAAAAGCCATGAAGGGAAAAGTTGTTTCGGAAGATTGTACCGAAACATGGCTCACCCTTTCATTACTGGAATATCCTGAAAAAGAGGAATGGGAAAAAGTAACGGATAAAGACCCGATGTTTCAGTCGGGCGAAGTGGCTATACGCATTATTACCAATCCGAAGTGGAAAAGTGACAAATACACGTTGAAACCGGCAGGTACCCCTTATACCGAAACCGAAGAACGCGATTTTTTCGGGGCGGAAATGATAAAACGTTTCCTGTCGGCATTTATCGCCATGATTATCTTGTTAGTGCTGTTTATCCGTTCCTTCCGGGGTGTTATTGTTCCTTCTGTTACTACCATTCTCGGAGTAATAGTTGTATTCGGGGGCATGGGCTGGCTGGGGATTGGCATCGACCAAAACATGACGATGCTTCCCATGATTCTGGGTATGGCGCTGTCAGTTGGCTATTCCATTCACCTGATTAATGCGTTTAAGCGTATTTTCAGAAAAACAGGAAAGCGCAAAGAAGCGGTGATAAAAGCCGTTGAAGAAACCGGCTGGCCTGTCTTTTTTACTGCAATCACAACTATTGGTTCTGTATTGTCCTTCGTCACCGCCGGAATCATGACTATTGCATGGGTTGGTTATGCATGTGCTGCCTTTGTTCTTATCGATTACCTGTTTGTGATTATCCTTATCCCCATATTAATGAGCTTTGGAAAAGACAAAGCAATAAAAGAAGAGGATATAAGCAAAATTCCTTTGTTTGAAAAATGGATGGAAAACATCGGGCAGTTTGTTTTAAAAAAGAAAGTTGCCGTGCTGATTTTCTTTGCTGCCTGTATTGTAGTTATAGCCCCGGGAATCCGCGGCGTCACCACCAATATGGATATCTTTGAATTTATGGGGACAAAAGTCCCTTATGTCAAACGGGTTTACGATGTGACACAATCGCAGTTAGGTTCTTATCTCACCTATAATATTACGGTGAAATTTGATGAACCTGATGCCATAAAAGGCCCTGAAGTACTTCGAAAATTTGATGCCTTGCTGGATACCGTTTCTGCATTTGAACTCACCAAAAAGAATAAAAATGCTGCTACGGTTTTTTCTATCCTCGATATTATTAAAGAGATGAACCAAACCCTGCACAGCGACAGTGCTAAACACCATACCATCCCCGGCAACAGCGATATGATTGCACAGGTATTGTTGCTGTATGAAATGTCGGGCGGAACCAAAACCTTCAACTGGATAGACGAAGACTATTCGATGTTGCGGGCGCAGGTGCAGGTTGAAAAATTTGCAACTGGTGAAATTGTCAGGGAACTGGATGCTATAAAAAGAATAGGAAACGAAAGCTTTGACGGGGCTACGGTAAACTACGTGGGAAGCGCAGTACAGTTTGCCGAATTAAACCGAAAAATTGTAACCGGAGAATTAAAATCGGTGATTTGGGCGCTGATAATTATTGGGCTTCTGCTGGTAATTGTATTTAGTAGTATAAAAACCGGCCTTATTGGCTTAATCCCTAATTTTATGCCACTAGTAGTTATTGGCGGTTATATGGGGCATTTTAATTCGCCGCTCGATATGATGACCATGACCATACTGCCCATGTTGCTGGGTATTGCTGTGGATGATACCATCCACTTTATAAATGCCATCAAGTTTGAATTTGAGAAATGTGGTAACTACAACAAAGCTATTATTGCAGCTTTCCACACCGTTGGTAAAAACATTACCATGACCACTATAATATTGTGTGCAAGCTTTGCCATGTTCACATTATCTCCTGTTGCCAATATGGTACGAATTGGTTATTTAGCCCCAATGGGATTATTGGCTGCATTGATTGCCGATTTCTTTGTAACTCCTGCATTGATTAGCCTAACCAAACCTTTCGGGAAGGAAAGAGACAGGAGTGTGAAATAACTATAAAAACTGAATAGTAAACAGACAGATAAAAAAATGGAACAGAAAGAAACATACTGGTCACGGTTTGCTGCCGATTTCGAAGAAAGAAATTACTATGTAGTGGGTAAGTCTGATGTTGAGCTGATCCTGAACAAGGTGGCTTCGTTAAAGAACCTAAAGAATGTCCTTGAACTTGGATGTGGCAACGGCACTTATTCAAAAGTACTGGCAAAAAATGCAGATTCTTTATTGGCTACCGATTTATCCGAAGAAATGGTTGAAGCATCAAAAAGCCGTCTTAAAACTTTCGTTAATATCCGGGTTGAAAAAGCCGATTGTTTTAATCTTCCGTATTCCAGTAACAGTTTCGACACAGTTTTCATGGCCAATCTTATTCACATTATTCCCCGGCCGGAAGATGCCATCAGGGAATGCGAAAGGGTTCTGAAAAAAGGTGGCCGTTTAATCATAATCAGCTATACCCAGAAAGGAATGAAATTCCGTTACAAAATCGGGTTGATTTACCGTTACCTCAAAACGTATGGGAAATCGCCCAAAGGCGGAAGGAACTTCGGGTTGGAAGATGCAATCAGCCTTTTCAAAATCGATGAATTCAAAGTAACGGATGCTGAGTTGATTGGCGAAAAATCGAAAGCACTGTTCGTAAAAGGTCAAAAAAAATAAAAAAGATATGGCACATCACCATGAACACCAGCATCATAACGAAAACCTGCACGGCAAAAAACTCTTGTGGGTTACTCTGTTGAACCTCTCCATAACAGTGGTACAGATAATCGGGGGGCTAATAGCCAACAGCTTGTCCCTGTTGTCCGATGCCCTGCATAACCTGGGTGATTCTTCTGCAATATTCATTGCCTTCGTGGCCGGAAGAATCAGTAAAAGAAAACCCGACACCAAAAACACTTTCGGTTACAAGCGGGTAGAAATACTGGCTGCACTTTTTAACGCCATTGTGCTCATCGCAATCTGTATCTTCCTGTTCTATGAAGCATACGGGCGACTTATGCATCCCGTACCAATAAAAGGCCGGTTGATGCTGGTGGTAGCTACATCCGGGTTATTAGCCAACCTGATTTCTGTATTGATTTTACAGAAGGACAAATCGCACAACCTGAATGTGAAAGCGGCTTACCTGCATTTACTGGGCGATACGCTTTCGTCAGTAGCCGTTATTACGGGCGGATTAGCAATATGGGTTTGGAAAGTTTATTGGATAGACCCGCTCATCACGGTTTTGGTGGGAATTTATATCATCTGGCACACCTGGGGAATTGTCAAAGAAACCATTGATATTCTGATGCAGTCTTCCCCCCATGAGATTGACCTTGACGAATTAAAGGCTCAGGTTGAACAACTGGACCAGGTCGACAACATTCACCATGTGCATGTGTGGAAACTCGACGATTCCCAAACACATCTTGAAGCCCATCTGAACCTGAAAAGGAATATTGATATGATGGAAATGATGGCAGTGAGGGAACAAACAGAAGAGCTGTTACATGAAATATTCGGAATCAGTCATATTACCCTGCCAATGGGATATAATTGCTGTATAGGAAATAAAAAGTTAATCAATTATTCAATACTTCGTTAAAAAATTAAGCGGCAATAGTGCCATAATGTATAAGTTCATTGATGTGTTTTCGATTTTTAGCAGAGTATGCATTAATACCGAACAGGTCAATAAATCTTTTTA
>JBKDZK010000325.1:0-6542 GCA_047971205.1 Draconibacterium sp. | reverse complement strand
TTTTCTTTTTGAAATTCTTTTCGTTTTAATATTTCGGTTAGCGTCCAGGTTACATCACCAGCGCCTCCTGCAGTGGGGTTATCACCCATATCGCTGATGATAAAAGGCTGTCCTTCGAATGCAATAGCCGTATTCAGACACTCTTCCAAATCGGCAACAGGCGCTACAAACTCAAACTGTTCGCGTACATCCCAAAAGCTTTTTGCCAGCTCTTCAGCAGCTTTGCCCACTGCCTCTTTATCGTCGCCATAAGCCATTACCACGCCACGGTTGCGGGGCTCGTCGGCCCAGGCATAACCAATCCAGATGGCAGCATCAGTGACTCCCTCTTGTTTAGTTAGCGGCTCAACTTTGGCGTACAAACTTTTTCCGGGGTCAATGCGGGTGCTGGTCTTTTCTCCCGGAAGCAAAATCGGAACCGGAATCCAGGCTTTGTATTTGGGTTTGCCTTTGCCGCTCTCCAAACGGTCGAGCAGGTTTTCCAGGGCGCGTTGTTTCGATTCCAGCGCATCTTCATGAGGCGCCATCCGGTAACAGGTGATCAGGTCGCTTTCGCGTGCCAGCCGTTCAGTCACATTCCCGTGTAAATCCATTGAGGTGGAAATAATGGTTTTCGGGCCCACCACTTCTCGGATACGCTCAATCATATCGCCTTCCGGATCGTCGAGACCTACCACACTCATGGCTCCATGGATATCAAAGAACAGACCGTCGTACGGAAGGTTCTCACGCAGGCGATCGAGCATTTCGCCCAAGAGTGTTTCGTAGGCTTCGCGTGTGACTATACCGCCCGGCAGCGCATGGCCGCGTAAAGTCGGGAACCACTGTGCCCGTTGACGGTCGGGAGCACTGTCGGCCATAAACGGGTAGTACGAGAAGATCTCTTCTCCCCTTCTTGCCTTAAAATCATCGATCCCCGACTGTGCAGTGGAAAAGGTTATGGATTCGATCGCCAGGCATGCAATGGCTTAGCGTGGCAATTCTTTTGCTTTCTTGCTGTTGCACCCCAGTGAAAACACCAGGCCTGCCAGCATAAGTAGGTGAAGCATTCTTCTCATTTTGCTGTAAATTTTATTCCGTTAAGCATTTTACAGCAAATTTAATGAAAAGTGTCAAGCATCGCGGATAAAACCGGGATGAATATAGGAATCACCGGCGGGACAAAGCCGTGTAGGGTTTACTGAAACAGTATCGGGCTCGCCTTGATAGAATCATTCCCTATTTCAATCTAATCTTTATACACACCTTCTTTTATTGAAATTAGAAGAAAATATGAACGACTTTAATAAGAAACATGGAGAACTTGTTTAAAGTTAAAGACTAAAAATGCGTATAATCGTCAGAAATACTGTGCTTAATAAATAAAAAGAGTAACGTTTCTCTCATATCCACTCACCCTGATTGCAATCCGTCGGTTGACGGACACAATCGTCTCTCTCTACCCGTAGAGAGGGAGAAGAGGGAGAGTCTGGAAGATTCTTTTTACTAGCATTTAGCTATTTTTTTAATTTAACTTTTGACAACTTCGGAATAAGGAATAAGAAATCAGGAAAGGTTAGCTCAAATTATTCCGGTTTCGACACTTTTTTATTCGTTATTCCTTATTATCTGTTTTTTATTTTCCTGTTTTTTGAAAGTCATATTTGTGAATAAAGAGTAGCTATTTCAATAGAGCAATGGATTGATTATACCATCAGATTCTTTTCCTGCCGGAAATTAAGAGAAAACAGGTTCTTCCTTGAGACTGGCATTGATAAGCTGCTTCCGATACTGGTAAATGTCCTCAATCGTGGCAACCGTTGTATCATGCTTTTGAGCAAAGTCCATTACCTCGGGCAAACGTGCCATGGTACCATCGATATTGGTTAGTTCGCACAAAATGGCGGCATCTCCCAAACCAGCCAAACGCACCAAATCCACACTGCCTTCAGTATGTCCCCTACGGTCAAAAACGCCGTTATTTTGGGCTCTCAACGGAAATACATGCCCCGGATGCGATAAGTCCTCTGCCCTGGCATCATCCGCAATAGCTGTTTGAATGGTAGTTACGCGGTCTTGCGCCGAAACGCCCGTGGAAACGCCTCTTTTGGCCTCGATGGAAATGGTAAAAGCCGTTTGATTTTTGCTCGTATTCGTTTCGACCATTGGCCGCAAGCCCAGCGTCTGACATTTCTCATCGGTCAGGCACAAGCAAACAATTCCGCTGCATTCGCGAATCATCAATGCCATATCTTTCGCGGTCATTGTTTTGGCCGGAAAGATCAGATCGCCTTCATTTTCACGATTCTCATCATCCACCAATAAAATACCTTTTCCTTCCTGCAGTTTTTGAATGGCCCGTTCCACCCGCTCCCGGCTGCCTGCTCCAAATGTTTCCAGTGTGATCATCTTTACTCCTCTTTTATGTTGTAACCATCAAAAATCCCCGGAGCAAAGCCAATTCCACAGCCCCACCGTGCAATGCGAATTGCACAGGCTGCCGATTGGTTATGGATTCTTCTCTCATCCAGACTGTAACTGTCGGTTTTGGAATTTCACCAAATCAGTCCTCTTGCAAGGAGTCGCGGACTATCACCGCCGGTAGGGACTTGCACCCTGCCCCGAAGAATATCGCGCCAAAATTAGCTGTTTCGTACTTCTCAATCAAGCTAAAAGCAAATTGTTTTTTGATCGCCCCAACCTTTTGCTCGTATGTTGATGACCACAAACAAAAAGGCCGTCCCAATTTTGACGTTGAGACGGCCTTTTGTTTGAACCCCGATACTGGATTCTGGATGCTTGATACTGGTTAGAAGATAAATAACTAAGTCTAAACGGACAAGCCTTAAAAGATTGATATTAGATTGAAAATCAGATTGAGGTAACCCAGTTCAATCTTATCAATCCATTCAATCATTTCAATCTAAAACCAGTTGAAATATTTTGCTTCCAAAAACGAATACTGCGCTCAGCCTAAAGCGTTTCCGTTTTTAAAATGGCTTTTTCGATAATCACATAAACTACGATGGAAGTAGCCACACTGTTGACCGGCGCAACGCCCGGCAAATAAGTAGCCGCTATAACACCGGCACCCCAGGCAGCCACGGCCGACCAGCGGAATTTACTAATCTTCTTTTGGGCAAAGTCAATGTATTTTGCTTTATGAACGAGGAAGTAATCCGCAATCAGCACACCGCCAATCGAAGGCAACATCGAGTTTAGTACATTCAGGAAACCCACAAAATTGTTGTACAGGTAAAGCGCCAGCAGCGTCCCGATAATCCCGTTCACAATTACCATGATCTTTTTGGGCAAGCGGGTAATGTTTGAAAAGCCCAAGCCCGAAGCATACAGTGCGTTGTCGTTGGTGGTCCAGATGTTTAAACCCAGAATAATCATCGCCCACACAATCATCCCCTGGTTCATCAGAACGTCACTGATATCCGATTGCTGGTAAAAGGCCGATCCCACAGCGCCAAAGAAGAACATCAGCGAGTTACCCAGGAAAAAGGCAATAAGCGTGGTAGATACAGCGATCTTGCTGTTTTTCGAGAAGCGGGTAAAGTCGGGTGTTAAGGTTCCGCCGCTAATAAACGAAGCCACACAAATGCCGATGGCGGCATAAAGTGTCATCGGGTTTTCGGGTACGATATCGAACCAAACAGCTGTTCCTCCGAAATCGTTAAAAGCCTTTCCTACCGACATTAAGCCCAAAACGCTAATCGACGGAACGGCGATAAAGCTAAGTACGGTAAGCGCCTTTATCCCAAACCAGGCCGTAGCTGTCATGATCAGACCCGAAGCAGCAACCAGCAGGTAAATATTCAAGCCCGTAACTTTTTGCACCGGAATGGCAAACATGGCCACACCCACGCCAAACCAGCCTACCTGTGTTATTCCAAGCAAGAACGAAGGAAGCACTGAGCCTCTTTCGCCAAACGAATAACGCGCCAGTAAGTGGGTTGATAAACCTGTGCGCGAGGCAATCAGGCCCAGCAATCCGGTGTAGACTCCCAGGATCAGGTTACCGGCGAGTACCGCGGTTAAAAACTTCGAAGCGGTTAAGCCGGCCCCCAGTTTTCCGCCGGCCCACATACTGGCCGAGAAAAAAGTAAAGCCCAGCATCACCAAAAGCATGGCCCAAAATCCTTTTTTACTTTTTGGGTCAACTGCCGATAACGAAAAATCGTGATCGTAGTGCGATGGTTTTTCCATAGTTAGTTTTTTATAGTTGATTTTTAAGAATTTGCAATGCTTCGAAGTTTTGCCAGCTGGGCGGCAGCCAGTTCCTCCAGGTCAATGGCCCCAAAGCGGCTGCGGTCGAGTAGCGGAACGCGCTCCCCTACCTGCTGGTCGAAGGTTCTGCCGCGGCGGGCCATGGTATGCACCTGTTCCCAGTATTCGATCGCATCTTCGAGGTAATCGGGCAGCCAGAAAGCCCGCGAACCGGCATCGTAAATTACACAACGCTCCATTGGGAACGCCGGATTTTCGTACTGGCTTTCAATAAACTCGGGTGCCATCAGGGCGTCGCGTTTTACCAGGTCGGTTCCGGTAAGCTTTATGGTTAAAGGCGTTGAAACAGTGGGCACCGTAAAACGTCCTTCAATGTAACACAAAGTGGTAGACTGGTAGCCTTCAAACTTCGCACGGCAAAGCGCATCCACATTTTCCAGGATCTCTTCGGTGCGTTTTCCGCCAAAGGTAAAGAACAGGATCGATTCGATGTTGGTGCTGTTCATCTCGGCTTGTTTTACCAGGGCTTCGAGGCCAAACTCGAGGCTGGTGCCAGTGGCCACCACGTCGCCAATTACAATTTGTGCCGAATGAGGCATGTACACTTTCTGGTAGTCGCTTTCAATAATGTGCCACTCTTCCGAATCGGGATTGATGCGGGCACGCTGCGCACTGATAAACGACGACCCGTGTAAATTCCAGCCGAAAGCATCGGCAATGGCCTCGCGCAAACCAAAATTAAGGCCGCCGCGCAAAATATTAAAGACAATGGTTTTTCTTTCTTCCAGGCGAATCACCTGTTCTTCCTGCAAACTCTTCATCACCGCCGAACACGCCGTGCGCAGTTTCCGGGTATAATTCACCCCCATTACCGTGGTATCGTTGCAAATGGCACGCGTTTCTGCGCTGGAAATCACCAGGCGGTTGACACTCGTTTTCCCCTCCTCTTCAATTTTGTAAATTGAACAGTCGTTTCTCATTGAAATTCTATTTAGCATTTCTCTCGTACGTTTTTAAAAAATAATTGGGAAAACAAGAAACCGGGATGGTCTCCGAGCGTGTCCCAGAAATTCAGAAATTCCCCAAATTCCGGGCGACAAAAATGCCTTTTTAAATCCGAATGTCAAAAATAAATCTTCAAAATCGTTCAGGGAATGACAGTTTTGTGGTATTGGCCTTTTCGCCGACGTGGATTTGCAATCCGTGCTTTAACATGGGATCGGGACACGTCGTAAATCTGCGCCAAAAGCAAATTTCACGCAAAGTGCGCCAAGGTTTACGCAAAGAACACAAAACCGACAGTGACTACTCTGCGGTCTTTGCGCTTCTTTTACTCTTTGCGTGAAAACAGCTTTACCCGTTTTTGAGGCACCGTCAGCCTTCGGGACATACGATGCCTTACTTCCCGGCTTCGGCGTATTCCTCGGCGCTTACGGCGCCATACCAGGGTGCGGGGCCTTTCGTGAGTTGGGTGCTGATGCCCAGGTGCACAAACTCAGAATCGGGTGTCGCGCCGTGCCAGTGCACAATATCCGGCTTTATTTCCACCACATCGCCGGCGGCCAGGTGCTGCACGGGTTTTCCTTTTTCCTGGTAACACCCCTTGCCCGAGGTGCAATACAGGATTTGCCCGCCCGGATGCGAATGCCAGTCGGTGCGGCTTCCGGCGGCAAACGTTACGTTGTAACTCATGGCGTCAAAGTTTTCGCCATCGGTGGTAAGCATTTGCACCCATGTATCGCCGGTAAAATTCTCGGCTGCTTTTTGTCCTTTCGGAAATATTTCACTTGTCTTCATTGTTGTACTGTTTTTTGTGCGACACGCCATAACAAGCAATGCCACACCGATTATTACTAGAAACTGTTTCATTTGTTTCGGTTTTATTGATTACGGGTTGGGCGGCAACCACAGGCTTACGGTAAGCTGGCCATCACCCAGTATCTTTTTCAGTTCCTGCGCGGTAAGGTGGTCGATCTTCCCCAGCCGGGTGAACGACCACGTGTTCGGCGCATAATAAATCACCAATGCATTTCCCTGGTACAGGATAATATCTCCCGCTTCCGCCGTTATGCGCTCGTCGTTTCTTGGGAAAGTCTGCCCCAGCGGCCCCACTTTTTCCATGTTTCCGTAATCCTGTATTTCGATGGTGATTGGCGCTTTGGAGAGCGCTTCCGCCAATGCCTTTGCCGAAGAATTGTCGGCCAGTGTTGCCGTAAGTGTTGTATCGCCAATTGTTATATTCATGCTGTTTACTTTGTGCTGATTTCCCGGTGCCCCGCCCACCGTCGCGGCGTCGTTTCCGCCTTCTTCCGAACACGCTGTTGCAT
>JBKDZK010000324.1:0-9993 GCA_047971205.1 Draconibacterium sp. | reverse complement strand
TCCGGCAAGCGACTACTACAAAGTAAAAGGTAGCTGGACAAATCCAGCATAGATTGAAAGACAAATGAATCAAAAAACTGATATAGAGATTAGCTACGAGCCGCGAGTTACGAGTTGCGAGTCATTAGTCATCAGTCATCAGTCATTCGTGAAATATACTGAATACTGCGGCTGGAAACTTGCCGTATTGAAATATGCAAAGTTTGCACTGTTCTCCTTTGCCTTTTTCCTTTCTACTTTTTCCTTGACGGCACAGCAACAACGTTTTCCAAAGCCTGAATTCGACAGTGGTTACACCCAACCTTCGCCTGTTACGCCCGAGCCACGTGCTTTGGCCCTTGAATATTTTGATGTACTGGTTTTATTACTGGTACTTTCAGCAGCTACCTGGTTTGCATTAAAAAGCCGGTCGCGGCAGGGAATCCTGTGGCTGTCGATTTTTACGCTGGCTTACTTTGGATTTTATAGAAACGGATGTATTTGCAGCATCGGTTCCATCCAAAATGTAACGCTGACACTGTTTGATGCCACTTATGCAATTTCGCTGACTGCACTTTTGTTTTTTCTGTTGCCACTATTATTTACACTGTTTTTTGGAAGAACTTTTTGTGCCGGAGCATGTCCCTTGGGAGCCATCCAGGATCTGGTGGTAATGAAACCGATCAGTCTCCCCAAATGGCTGAATAAAACCCTGGGATTGATCCCTTATCTCTACCTCTCGCTGGCGGTATTGTTTGCTGCCACAGGTACTGATTTTATCATCTGTCGCTATGATCCTTTTGTCGGAATTTTCAGGATGGATGCCAAGTTTCACATGGTCGTTTTAGGAGTAGCTTTTTTACTGATGGGAATGTTTGTGGCACGTCCGTATTGCCGCTTTTTGTGTCCGTACGGCGTTCTTTTAAGCTGGATGTCGCGTTTTTCAAAATGGCATTTAAGCATCACTCCGTCAAAATGCATTCAGTGTAAGTTATGTACCAACTCATGTCCGTTTGATGCGATCGATTTTCCAACCAACGAGAAAGAAGTGGTGAAATCCGGTTTAGGACCGAAACGTTTTATTACCTACGCGCTGATTATTCCTTTGTGGGTGGCACTGGGTGTTTTTGTAGGTGCACAATCACATACTTTTTTGTCTAAAGCCAATCCAACGGTTTACTTGGCGGAGCTTATGATTTCAAAACCTGAGATTAAAGAAGATCTTGATAACATAGATGTTCAAACCTTCCGAGCTTCCGGAAAATCAATGGAACAGCTCGTGGAAGAAGCAGAATTCATCCGCGATAAATTTTATGTGGGAAGCATGATCGCCGGAGGTTTTATGGGACTGGTAATTGGCATGACTTTATTAAACACAGTGGTTTTCCGTAAACGGCAGGATTACGAGCCTCACCGCGGAAATTGTTTCAGCTGTGCACGGTGTGTGGATTACTGTCCGGTAGAAAAATGAAGAATGGATAAATGATCAGATTGAAAAAGAATTAAACTGGTTATAGGCTAAGTGAAATAAAAGCTCTGTTGTATATGATTTTTAAGACTCTGCGGAGTATTTGGATACCTATGAAATTGATAATTGAATTCGATTTAAATATATGGACAAAATAATTGGGATTTTAGCAACTTCATTGATTATTATACTTCCACTTATAAAATTTTATCAAAGAAGTAACTGGACAAAGCTTCAAGGTTTGATTGGGATAGTTGGATTATCTCTTTTGTGGTTTTTTACAGCCACTCCTTTACATGAGCTAAGTCATTTGATTGGAGCAAAAATGGTCGGCGTGAAAATTACAGAATTTCAACTTTTACCAGAATACTGGAATGGTGATTTTAGAAAAGCCTATATTAAACCGGATATCGAAAATAAAATACAAGAGTTTGTTATTAGAATCTCACCCTACTTTCGAGACTTGGTAATTGCGTTTATTGGATATGCTCTTTTAGTGAAAAAGCAAATAAAACACTCATTTGTTGTTGGATTAATATTTTCTTTTTTTCTTCTAAATTCTGTTTTTGATATAGTTACAAACTTTTTGGGCTATTCTATTGACAAAGACGGGGATTTAAATGGATTATCAAAAATTATAGGACATTTCTGGACATATTTTCTAAGTATTGGAATAGTACTGATTACGATAATTTTGAGTTTTCGCATTTTCTTGATTTATAAAGGATTTCCGAAAAAGATATAAGATAAATGAGCAAAGCGAATAAAAGGCGCATCCAGGGCTGAAACGTTGAAGTGAAAAGATGTATGTGCCACAAAAATAAACTTGGATTGAAAAGTATTAGGAATATTCTTCTAATCACTCAGTCAGTTTTGTCTGTCTTAATTATAGATTTTTATGATTGGATGAAGGATATTTATGAGAAACAACTCACCCTGATTGAAACTACGTTCCAATCATCCCTCTCTTTGCAAAGAGAGGGAATGAGGGAGAGTTCTGTTGCCCTAAAAAATAAGACTGAGTATTTATACGGATAATCATTAAAATAAAAAAGATGCCAGGCAGGCATGAAATTCGGACCCAGACTTCCGACTTCGTACTCCCTGCTTCAAACCAAAGAATATGACCAATAACGACAAATTAAAATTAGCACAAAACATCGCGTTGATTGCCGGAATATTCTGCACGGCAGTGGCCATTCTTTTGTTGCTGAACTTCT
The DNA here is from genome assembly GCA_047971205.1 of Draconibacterium sp. GTDB lineage: Bacteria > Bacteroidota > Bacteroidia > Bacteroidales > Prolixibacteraceae > Draconibacterium. Next base: position 7,326 of record JBKDZK010000324.1, on the reverse strand, counting down.
GGCAGGTATCCAAAAGCGATCCCATTGAAAGCAAGGCTCTCGAAGCACTTGTGCAAAGGTTGAAACAGGAGCCCAACAACGAAGAATTAAAAGCTGAGATCCGTGCTTTTGATCTCCTGGCCAGAAAGGCTTATTTCAACAGTCAGTGGCAGGTAAAAGCCGGCGCGTATCTGATCCTATTTGGGGCTGTTGTTCTGGCATTTGCTCTGCGGGTTTATTATTCAGCCAAGAGTAAGATTGAAGAACCTGATGCGAAACTGGAAAATGAAATCGCCAGCCGTATTTTGGCTCAAAAAGGGATTATCATTGTTGGCGTACTTGTGATGGCGCTGGCAGTTGTGGCCGGTTTTGCTACGGTAAATCATCTCAAAGATTACGACGCTGTCAGTTTGGTGGCTGACAATGAAAGCAATCAACAGGAAGAACAGATCGAAGTAATTGAAGTCGGTCAAAATCCCGTGACTGAAAATAAGCCATCAGAACCTGAAGCAGAATCAGTAAGCGAGCAAGTTGCACAGGCTGAAACGGAAACTGCTGAACAACCCGAAACAGAGACAGAGCAGGAAGTGGAAGCGCCGAAGGAAACAGTGGAAACAAAAGCACCGGAAAAAACGGCTCCAGCAGCGTCAGGACTGACTTTGGCCACCCTAAAAGCAAATCATAATTCATTACGCGGACCGCTCGGACAGGGAGTTAGTTACGCTAAAAATATCCCAACCGAGTGGGATGGGGCCGCTGGTACAAATGTTTTGTGGAAATCGCCGATTCCAAAGCACGGATTCAATTCTCCGATCATTTGGGGCGACAAAATTTTTATCGCCGGCGCGGATAACAATGCACGCGAAGTATATTGTTACGACCGGAACACCGGTAAACTGCTTTGGACGGGTGTTGCTAATAATATCCAGGGATCGCCGGCTGGAATGCCCAAGGTTACGCCCGATACCGGACTTTCAGCCTCTTCGCTGACTACCGATGGAAAAGCCGTCTTTGCCATTTTTGCCAGTGGCGATGTTATCGCTTTTGATATGAATGGTAAACGTTTGTGGGCACGAAACCTGGGTGTTCCGAACAACCATTATGGACATTCCTCGTCGCTGATTACCTGGGCCGGGAAACTGTTTGTTCAGTACGATACAAACCGCGGAGGCAAAGTACTGGCGTTGAATAATACAAGCGGAGAAACGGTTTGGGAAACTACCCGGGCCTGTAAAATTTCGTGGGCCAGCCCTGTTTTGGGAGAGGTTGACGGGAAATACCAGCTTTTACTTACTTCCGATCCGATTGTGGCCGGGCATAACATTGAAACAGGGGAAGAACTCTGGCAGGTGGAGTGCATGATGGGCGAAGTAGGGCCTTCGGTGGCTTTTTCAGAAGGGATGGTTTTTGCTGCCAATGAATATGCCCGTCTGGTGGCGATTGATCCAAAATCGGCATCGATTGTATGGGAAAACGATGAATATCTTCCAGAGGCTTCCAGTCCGCTGGCATACAATGGATTGTTGTTTGTTGCCACAAGTTATGGCGTGCTGGTTTGCTACGATACTAAAACCGGGGAACAATATTGGGAGGACGACCTGGGGACAACCTTGTATTCATCGCCGGTAACGGCTGATGGCAAGCTGTTTATGATGGATAATGACGGTGTAATGCACGTGTATGAATTTGGGAAGGAATTGAAGAAGATCAGTGATAACGAATTGGGTGAACACTCAGGGCCAACTCCGGCTTTTGCTGACGGCAGAATTTATATCCGGGGAGACAAGAATTTGTACAGTATCGGAAAATAGAATAGTGGGTTAACGAAATTTTTATGAAATTGAATCGATCGAAAATTCCTGGAGCTTACGTGAGTTAAGACGCCAGTTCGACTCCGGATTATTTGAACGCCTGGCTTTAAGCAAAGATAAAGCCGGAATTATTTTATACTGAATGACTGATTATCAAAAATATATTGACCACCTGATTACAGAAAAAGGCGCTTCAAAAAAGAGTCTGATTCCGATTTTGCAGGCTATTCAGAAGGAGTACAACTATCTTCCGGAAGAGGCATTGCGTTACCTGGCTGAAAAGTCGGAGATCACCGCAGCAGAAATAATCGGGGTGGCAAGTTTTTACTCGCAGTTTCGGCTGCACCCGGTGGGCGAGCACATGATCAAGGTTTGTGTGGGTACCGCCTGCCACGTAAAAGGTGCGGTTCAGGTGTACGATGCTTTTCGGAGGGAATTAAAATTAGCTGATGGAATTAATACCGATTCTGTTGGAAAATATACCATTGAAAAAGTGGCCTGTCTGGGTTGTTGTACGCTTGCCCCCGTTGTTCAGATTGATGGAACAACATACGGTCATGTAGCATCCGATCAGGTGGGGCAGATCATTGAAGATTTTGAAAGCATAAAAGGAAAGCGCGACCTGAAGAAGGCACGAAAAGCCGATGGAACTGAAATTCAAGGTGAAATTCGGATTGGCCTGGGTTCGTGCTGTGTTGCCAGCGGAAGTAAGGAGATTCAGGAGGAAGTAGAGCATGTGGTCAACGAAAGCGGGCTGCGTGTGAATCTGAAACACGTCGGTTGCGTGGGGATGTGCCATCAGGTGCCTTTGGTGTAAGTGGTCCCGAATGAAGGCGAACCAACTTTATACGCCAAGGTAAAACCCGAAGATGTAAAAGGCATTGTTGAAAATCACTTTGATGCACCGGGGCTGCTCACCCGCTTAAAAAATAAACTGATTCACACCGTTGAAACCATCCAGACTGACCGCAACTGGGAAGGCATCAAACGTTACGAAATAAGCATGCGCGAAAAACCGGTAGCCTCGTTTTTGGGCAACCAACTGCCCATTGCCACCGAATATCGTGGAATAATCAACCCGCTCGATATTAACGAATACCGAACAAGGGGCGGCTTTACGGCACTACAAAAAGTACTCGCGACCTTATCGTCCGCCGAGGTGGTGGAACAGGTAAAACAAAGCGGCATACGTGGCCGCGGCGGTGCGGGTTTTCCTACCGGCCTGAAATGGGAACTGGTCAAACAACAAAACAGCAGCACCAAATATATTATTTGCAACGGCGACGAAGGCGACCCCGGTGCATTTATGGACCGCATGTTGCTCGAATCCTACCCTTACCGGATTATCGAAGGGATGGCCATTGCAGCTTATGCTACGGGCATCCGTCAGGGGTATTTTTACATCCGAGCTGAATATCCGCTGGCTGTTACGCGTATCCGCGAAGCATTGAGAATCAGTATTGAAAATAACCTGCTCGGAAATAATATTCTGGGTAGCGGCTTTAGCCTCCATCTACAGGTTTACGAAGGTGCAGGGGCTTTTGTTTGCGGCGAAGAAACAGCACTAATCGCTTCCATCGAAGGAAGCCGCGGCTTCCCACGGATCCGCCCGCCATTTCCGGCCCAAAGCGGGCTGTTCGGTAAACCGACCCTGGTAAACAACACCGAAACCTTTGCCCAAATAGCCTACATCTTGCGCGAAGGCTGGCAGAAATTTGCCAGCATCGGCACTGCAAAAAGTACCGGGACAAAGGTTTTTGCACTAGCCGGGAAAGTGGCCCGTGGCGGCCTTATCGAAGTGCCGATGGGCATATCTGTCCGCGAGGTGGTGGAAGTAATCGGCGGGGGCATTGCCAATGGCCGAAAATTTAAGGCCGTCCAGATTGGCGGCCCCTCGGGAGGTTGTATCCCTGCCGAACATGCCGACACGCCAATCGACTTCGAATCTTTGCAGGAAATGGGAGCTATGATGGGCTCGGGCGGGCTGGTAGTACTCGACGACACCGATTGCATGGTGGACATAGCCCGCTATTTCCTTTCGTTTACACAAGACGAATCGTGCGGGAAATGTACTTTCTGTCGTGTGGGCACCCGCCGTATGCTCGACATTATAGAAAGGATTACAAGCGGAAAAGGCAAACAAGGAGACGTGGAAGAACTGGAGAAACTGGCAGAGTGGACCAATAAAGGCAGCTTATGCGGCCTGGGGAAAACTGCACCCAACCCGGTATTGAGTACCTTAAAGTACTTCCGGGACGAGTACGAGGCGCACATAAACGGCGTTTGTCCAACCGGAAAATGTGCCGATCTGATCACTTATTCTGTAAACGATGATTGTATCGGATGTACCAAATGTGTGCAGAAATGCCCGGTTGATGCGATTCCGTTCACTCCGCACGAAAAACACAGCATCAATACCGAATTGTGTATTAAATGCGATGCCTGCCGGGCTGCCTGTCCGGTTGATGCGATTGAAGTAAAATAGAATTTTAAAAAGTATAACATGAGACATTTATTGATATTTCTGATAGTAGTTTTCCCCATGGCTGCAATGGCCATTACCGCCGACAGCCTGAAGTATGTGGACGCTTCCACATTGCCGGTTATTGGGAAGGGGTTTGAAGATACCCAGAACCGTTACGAGCGCTTACCGGCCACTTTGCAGGATGTAACCCGCCCGCCAGTTTGGAATTTATCGAAAAACTGCAGTGGATTGGCGATTCGTTTCCGGACCAATTCAACGGCAATTGGCGCCAAATGGGAAGTTACCAGCGATGTGGTTATGAACCATTTTACGATGACTGGAATCAAAGGCCTCGATTTGTATTGCCTGGAAAATGGCAAGTGGCAATTTGTAAATTCCGCACGTCCTACCGGAAAAGCTTCGCAGGTAGTGATCATTCAAAACATGCCGGAAGGAGAAAAGGAGTATATGTTGTATCTTCCGTTGTACGACGGGCTCGCTCAGTTGGAGATTGGAGTGCTTCGTTCGGCTGAGATCAAAGCGCCAGAGGTAAATTCGCCTCAAACGGGGAAGCCGGTTGTGTTTTACGGAACCAGCATTACACAGGGAGGATGCGCTTCGCGGGCAGGAATGGCTTATCCGAATATTTTGTCCCGCATGCTGGATCGCGAGATCATCAACCTTGGTTTTAGCGGAAACGGCAAACTCGACTACGAGGTAGCAGAAGCAATGGCAACCATTGATGCTTCCTGCTTTGTTATTGATTGTTTGCCCAATGTTACTGCCGATTTAATGAAAGAGAAATACGATCGTTTCCTGGAAATTATCCGGGAGAAAAAGCCGGCAACACCCATTATTATGGTCGAGAATATCTTGTATCCGCACATGTATTTCGATCAAAACGTGCATCAGGCAGTAGTGGACAAGAACATTGCCCTGAAACAAATCTTCGATACACAAAAAAAGAAAGGTGACCGGAATGTCTATTATGTAAAAGCAGATGATTTAATCGGACATAGCCAGGAAGCGACAGTGGACGGTGTTCACCTGACCGATTTTGGTTTTGTGCAGATGGCTGACCAGCTTTACCCTGTTTTGAAGAAGCATGTGAAATAGTTTAAAGTTGAGAGAACGTTATCCTGATCATAATCGAAGGAAGATTGAAATTGAAATACAAAAAGAGCATAATTAGACTTGGCGGTTTTGCGCCTTTGCGAGAAAAAGATGATCAAACTAAAAATAAATAATACTGAAATTCAGGTTGAAGAGAACTCTTCGGTTATGAAAGCAGCCCAGTCCCTGGGTATCGATATCCCCAATATGTGCTGGCACGACGAGTTGGAACATTTTACCTCCTGCATGTTGTGCATGGTAAAAGACGGCAAGACCGGAAAACTGTTCCCTTCCTGTTCGGTAAAAGCCAACGAGGGAATGGAGGTAGTTACCGATGACGAAGAAGTGAGCGAATCGCGTAAAACCGCTCTGGAACTGTTGCTAAGCGAGCACACCGGCGACTGTGAAGCCCCCTGCCAGGTCGCATGTCCGGCACACATGGATATCCCGCTGATGAACCGCCTGATTGCCGCTGGGAGATTCGATGAGTCGCTGCGTGTAGTAAAACGCGATATCGTATTGCCTGCCGTACTTGGGCGTATTTGCCCTGCACCCTGCGAAACTGTTTGCCACCGGAGGACAGTTGACCAGCCGGTTTCCATTTGCCTGCTCAAACGTTTTGTAGGAGACGACGGAGCAAGCCCCGAAATTAAACCTGCGCCGGCAACAGGTAAAAAAGTGGCGGTAATCGGTGCCGGACCAGCCGGGCTAGCAGCCTCTTACTACCTGCAAATAAGAGGGGTACAGGTAAGCTTATTCGATAAAAACCATCAACCGGGGGGAACGCTCCGTACCGAAATCGATGACGAAATATTGCCCAAAGATGTACTCGACAAAGAAATTGAAATAATTCTGGCTACCGGGGTAGGCTTCCGGGGAGGGACAGATATCGATGCCGAAATTTTCGAAACATTGAAACGCGATTTTGATGCTGTAATCGTTGCCACCGGAACTGTTTCCGAAGGCTCTGAAAAGTTTGGGCTGGAAGCAACGTCAAAAGGAATTAACGTAAACCGCTCGACCTACGAAACTTCCGAAACAAAAGTATTTGCCATCGGAAATGTTTTGCGTTCGTCGCGACTGGCAGTACGCTCAGTAGGACAAGGAAAAGAGGTGGCCTTTGCTGTATCGCAGTTTTTAAAAGAGCGACAGGTAAAAGGCGAACCACGGATGTTTAATTCGCGCTTCGGCCGGTTGATGGCTGCCGAATACTCCGAGTACCTCAAAGAATCGGTGGATAAAAAGCGATATAGCCCCGGAGCGGGCAGCTATTCCGGTTTTTCGGAAGAAGAAGCCATGGCCGAAGCCGAACGCTGTATGCACTGCGATTGCCGTGCTATCGACGACTGCAAACTAAGGCTCTATTCCGATCAGTACCAGGCCGATCAGAAGCGCTTTAAAACCAACGAACGGCGTGCAATGACAAAAATGGACAATCATGGGTCGGTAATTTACGAGCCCCAGAAATGTATAAAATGTGGTATCTGCGTACGGCTCACCGAAAAATATACAGAACGTTTCGGGTTTACCTATATCGGGCGCGGATTCGATGTAGAAATTGGCGTGCCGTTTAACGAAAAACTGGAGCAGGGCCTCACAGAAGTTGCCGAAAAAGTGGCAAAAGGCTGTCCAACAGGAGCAATTTCGTTGAAGGATATAGAACTAATTACGAACGGTTCCGAAAGAACCCAACACTAAAAGGAAATGATAAAAATAAGTTTGCAATTGATATTTATATTGGCCTTTGGTAGTAGAGTTTATGCCCAGCCTTCCGATTCCTGGCCTATGTTCCGTGGTAATCAATGCCTTACAGGTGTTTCGGAGACTGCCATGCCTAGTTCGCCCAAATTATTGTGGACTTTTCAGACCGGCGATAACATAAAATCGGCTCCCGTGGTCGCCGACGGGAAAGTAGTGGTCGGTTCTACCGATGGCTTGGTGTATTGCCTCGACACCCAG
>JBKDZK010000323.1:0-1660 GCA_047971205.1 Draconibacterium sp. | reverse complement strand
GCACCACAGATCGGGTGTCGTAAAACATTCATTATTATGCTGTTTAATTGTTTTATCGTCCGTAAATTGAAGATAATAATCATACCATCGCACAAATTATACAGTCATTAAACCATTTGGAAACAGGCGCTAAACGGTTCCAAACCGTTAAGCGCGTAAAACAATCAACCCCATCGGGATTGGATTATAGTAACATTCCAACGGCAAACTGAACCCGGTACGCCTGCCTCTCGGCAGACAGGGGTTCGAGAATGATAAGGCTATTCGAAAGCTTGAGGATCATGGTCATAAAAAAAGCCATCCGTCGACTGACGGATGGCTTTTATATCTTAGAGGAAATTGCTTACTGAATTCCCAATTTTGCTTTTACTAAGGGAAGCAGGTCCAGGCTTTGATTTGATTTGTACAGAATGGTACGGTTGGCCGCACCTGCATCAAATACGTAGATCAAACCTTTTTCCTTGGCTACTTCTTCGATGGCTTTTTCAGCTTTGTCGAAAACCGGCTGTAACAGTTCGCCTTGTTTTTGCTGAAGTTGCTGCTGAGCAGTTACCTGGTAATTCTGAATACGTTGCTGGATTTCCTGAATCTCGGTTACCTTTGCATTTCTTTTAATTTCAGAAGCATCGGCACCCAATTGTTCAAATTCACCTAATTTGGTTTGATATTGAGTTTGCATATCACCCAGAATTTCTTCCAATTCGCCCTGGAATTTATTGAATTCTTCTTCAGCAGTCGTTCTTTCGGGCATTACTTGTATCAGTCCCTGCAGGTCAATGTGTCCGAACTTCAAAGTCTGTGCATTAGCAGCAGTAGCAGCGGTTACCGTAAACAGGAGCACTGCGAGTAATTTCATTAAATCTTTCATAATTAGCGTGGTCTAAATTTTTGCTTGCAAATATAATTTTATTTTACTTATATCCGAGTTTTTGTAAAACCTGATCACTTAGATCGTACCTCGGATTGGTGAAGAACAAAGTAGTGCCTCCGGCTTTGTCGAAGATAACGGCATAACTGCCCTCGGTAGCAATCTCCTGAACGGCATTAAAAATATCGTCCTGAATCGGTTTTACCAGTCCCTGGCGTTTGCTGAACAAATCGCCGCTGGGGCCAAAATACTTCCGCTGCAGTTGTTTGTAATCCTTTTCTTTCGAGATGATCACGTCTTCGCGTTTCCGTTTCATATCTTCTGAAAGCAACACACTTTCGGCCTGAAAATCCTGATACATCTGCTCAATTTCGGCATGCATCGCTTCCAGTTCTTTCTGGTATTGCGACGACAGCTGATTTAACTGTTCCTGGGCAGCTGTGTAGGCAGGAATGTTCTCCATTATGTATTCTGAATCGATGAAACCATATTTCTGTGCCTGCGATGCAAACACGAACGAAATAAGTATGGCTGTTGTCAAAATTAATTTCTTCATGGTAAATCAATTTAAATTATTCTGGTGTCGACCTATCATATTTTATGCCAAATCGTAAAACGTTTTTCTAGAACTGCTGTCCGATAACAAAGTGGAACTGGCTTCCGGCAGCGTCTGAATAGCCTGGTATATCGTCAAATCCGTATCCCCAGTCGATCCCCATCAAACCAAACATCGGGAGGAAAATACGTACTCCCACCCCTGCAGAGCGATGCAAATTGAACGGCGAATAATTC
>JBKDZK010000322.1:0-2157 GCA_047971205.1 Draconibacterium sp. | reverse complement strand
GCGATTTAGCTGAAATGAAGTTGGCGTAATACTCCTTGGCTCTGCCACGGGGATAGTCAACTTCAAGAATCTTCTTTATTTCCTGGGATTATGGATGTTTTTTATGTCCTTTTTCTATAGTCCGCTAAAATCGATATTCTCAAAAAGAATAGAAGGAGTTCTCCAGGATGAATTCTGGTTAACGTCGTTACCAATCTCCCCAATACTTGACCACAATTGCTTCATGTTTCCGGTGATGTTCATTTCCGCCACCGGTTTAGTAATTTTGCCGTCTTCGATCAGGAAACCTTCGATTCCGTAAGAAAAATCGCCCGAAGAACCATTGCTGTTTCCGCCGTTAAATCCGGTCACCAAAATACCTTTATTAACCGAAGCAATTAAGCCCTGAAGGTCTTTGTCGCCGGTTTCAAAAACCAGGTTGGTGGTGCTGCCACTTGTCGGTTCCATTTCCAGCTTTTTACCGTAGTAGGTGTCTATGTAATAGGTTTTCAAAACACCTTTGTCGAACACGGTACGTTTTTGGGTAGCAAGTCCTTCGCCGTCAAACAAGCGCGAGCCGCGGCCTCCGACAATAAACGGATCATCAGTTAGTGTAAGTTTTTCAGAAGTTACCTTCTCTCCCAGTTTATTGATGAGGAACGAGTTCTTTTGCTGAATTTCCGATCCGCTCAGTGCATTGATCAGTGGTCCGAAAATACGGCCTACCTGGCGGTTCTCCACAATCATGGGCATGGTGCCCGAATGGATCTTTTGCTGGCCTATTTTGCTCAGTGCTTTTTCCAGTGCAATGTTGCCGGAGCCTTCTTTTTTAAGATTGGCATATTGAATGGCACTTTCGTTCCAGCCTGCTTCGGGGCGGGCGTCACCGCCTTTCACCGATACCGAAGTGTAAACGCCAAAAACCGAATTGGAGGAATCACCTTCAAAACCATTACTGGTAACCATTACACGTTCGTTTTTGTTGTCGTAGTAACCGGCTGAAACCGAAATGAGCCGTTCGTCTTTTCCAAAAACTTCGCTCTCGGCATCAAAAGCCAGCTTTATTTTTTCCTGCGGATCAACCTTGTCAAAATCCTTATCGAGCAGTTCCAGGTTGGCGCCTCCGCCTTTGTAGTACAATTCCGGTTCAGGCAATGTCCTGAATTCATCTTCCGAAAGAAACCGCGTTCCGGCAATGGCTTCTTCGATGAAATGTGCCAGTTCTTCTTTTTTCAAGCGGCTGGTGGAGTGAGCAGAATATCTTCCGTCCACAAACAGGCGAATCGAAAGTCCGCTCTGAATGGCCTGTTCCAGTTTATCAATTTTTTGTTCGCGTACTTCCACGCTGCTGCTAACGCTGTTGGCAATGGTTACGCTTGCCTGCTGGGCGCCGTTTTCCAGTGCATGGTTCATGGCCCACTTGGCGAGATTATATTTTTCTTCTTTAGTCATTTTTTTAGCTTTTAGCGGCAAGCTTCAGGCTGCAAGTTGAGGAAACGGTTAAAATCTTGCATTGAATAGCTCGCACTTTAAACACTGAACTCTAAACAAATTACGCGTTGGTACCGCCTACCGTCATTTTCTTAACCAGAACAGTTGGCAGACCCAGCGTTACCGGAACCGATTGTCCGTCTTTACCGCAGGTCCAGGTACCGCTGTCGTTTTTGTAGTCGTTGGCGGTCATGGTAATGTCGGCCAAAGCCTGCGGACCGTTCCCAACAATGTTGATGTCTTTGATCGGGCGCGTAAGTTTGCCCTTTTCGATAATGTAGCCCGATTTTACAAAGAAGGTAAAATCGCCGGCACCGATTTTTACTTCGCCGTTGCTAAAGTTATCTACATAAACGCCGTAATCCACTTGTGCGAGAATATCGTCGACGGTGTGCGGGCCGTTTTCCATGTAGGTGGAACGCATACGAGGTAATGGCATGTTGCGGAAAGATTCGCGCCGTCCGTTTCCGGTTGGCTCAACTCCGTAATATTGCGCACTAATGCGGTCGTGGATGTAGCTGTTCAGAATTCCGTCTTTTACCAGGTAGGTTTTCTGTACGTCGTTACCTTCATCGTCGATATTGATGGCACCGCGGTCGTAAGGCAATGTTCCGTCGTCGATGATATTGATAAAATTCTCGGCTACTTTCTTGCCAAATTTATCGCTGAAAATAGAGGTGCCTTTGC
>JBKDZK010000321.1:0-2068 GCA_047971205.1 Draconibacterium sp. | reverse complement strand
CCTGCCCGGTTGGGATTGTCTTTTGTACACGATTGATGTACGTCATCCCAAAGTTGAGTTTGGTTTTATCCGTTCCTCCGTTGGCTTTGAAAGTAAGCGTGTTTCTGTCTAAAACATCCACGTCACCGGGAAGAACTCCGTCGTTTGTTGAATTGGTTGCCGAAGTGTACCAACCCATAAAATCATTTCCTCCGGAAAGCGCAATCGTGTTGTTCAGTGAATAACCATATTCATACACATCACGGATACTGTTTTTTTTGTAGGTAAAAGGAGCCACCTGTTGTACGTTGTCTACAACGTAACCGGTAAGTCTGTCCTTTCCGTCCAGAACCGGGCCCCAGCTACCATTTTCCTTGCTGTCATAGGTTCCGCTCCATCCCTGTCCGAATCTTGTTTGAAAATAAGGGAGTCGTCCAACCTCAGTAAAAGCAGATGAACTTGAAAAGTTGACCTGTAACTTGTTGTTTTTGGAGCCTTTTTTAGTCGTAATCATTATTACCCCGTTGGCAGCTCTTGAACCGTAAAGGTTGGATGCTGCAGCACCTTTCAGAACCGAAATGGTTTCAATGTCAGCCGGGTTAATGTCAGCTGCTGAATTACCAAAGTCTACTTTGGCATTTACATTCATTGAATTTTCTGTCGCATTACCGCTTGCAAAAGAGTTGTTGATTGGAACACCATCAACTACATACAAGGGTTGGTTACTTCCGGTTATGGACGAAAGCCCCCGAACAATAACCCTGGTTGCCGCCCCCGGGGCTCCTGAACCCGCGGAAATGGAAACCCCGGCAACTTTACCCTGAAGTGCTTTTGTTGCATCGTCGTTTCCAACGTTTCCAAAGTCATCAGCACTGAACTCGCTAACAGAATACCCCATCGCTTTTTTCTCTCTTCGGATTCCCATTGCGGTAACAACAACTTCGCCAACACCAATTGATTCGGTTTCAAGCACAACGTTGTAAACCGTGGCACTGGTTATTGGCACTTCTTTGGGTTTCATTCCGACGAATGAGAAAACAAGTGTTTCATTTTCGGGGACCATGAATGTGAATTCACCATCGAAATTGGTTGTGGTTCCATTGGTTGTACCTTTTACAACCACTGACACCCCGGGAATTGGCGTACCATCCTCTGCGGAGGTCACCTTCCCTGAGATTTGCTTTGTTTGGGCGAAAATTGTACTCACTCCAAAAAACAAAGCTACCATTAGTAGAAGTGTTTTCTTCATAGAATAGGATTTATGTTAATACTAAAGCTTCTTATACCCTTTGTTTGTAGGACTTTGAAATAAAAAACTCCCGCCGGGGAAACGGGAGTCAGAATATCTGCCAGCCGGCCAGATATACACTTTCTACATTTTTAACGCTGTTTAATTCTGTTTCTATGTAAAAAAGTGGAGTGCCTTTTAATGATTTCCCCGGGCTCCCCGTAATACGTTTTTCGACTGAAAATCAAGAAATGCAGTTTTCGATTTTCAGGCTTTTTATCAAACTTATAGAATGAATTTCAGTGAAAGAGTTGGTAGTCAGTCAACAACGGGATTTATCGATAAAATACACGATTTGGGGGTAGAAAGCTTTTTTTAGGAAAAAAGGTGATGTTTGTGGGCGAAAAATGAACTTTGGCAGACCATTTTGGGCAATTGGTACAAAAAAAGGCGGGAATTACCCCGCCCGTTTATCTTCAAGCCGCGATGTCGGCGAACGCTTCCGCCAGTACATCGGGATACAGATCATTAAAATTTTCATAACACCAGCGGTAAAGTTCCATTCGCTGATCGGGTTCTACCCAGTTAATACATTTGTTTAATTCCTTTCTGAACAGATCCTTGCTAAAACTTACTTTAGGAAGAATCACTTTAGCATACTCCATCATGGTCTTTTGTTTTTGAACTTGTTGCCTTTAAGATAACATGGAAAAGCCGAATTGAGTATGCTGTAGAATATGGTTTAACACTTATTAAGTTAAAATAATCAACCGCTGCCGGTTAATAGATTGTTGTTTAGTTAATTACAGTAGAGTGTTAAATCCCTGTTTCAAAACATGCTTTTTGCGTGAACATTGAGGA
>JBKDZK010000320.1:0-3357 GCA_047971205.1 Draconibacterium sp. | reverse complement strand
AAATTCGGAATCTATTACAGCATTATCTACTGGCATCATCCTTCGCAGGAACGAAACATTGACGGCAAGGATGGTTCGCGCTGGGGAAACATCCGGATGAAGTCGGGAAAAAAGCCGGAATACATCGCTTACATGAAAAACCAGGTGAAAGAACTCATCGAAAATTACGACACCGACATGCTTTGGTTTGACGGCGACTGGGTTTACTGGTGGGACATGACATCCGGAGAAGACCTGTACCAATACATCCGCGAGTTAAAACCGGAGATACTGATCAACAACCGCGTTGCCAAACGCAGCCTCTTCAAAAAAGATTTTGGCACACCGGGACAGGAACATCCCGGACAGGCACTCGGACACGAATGGGAAGCCTGCTATACCATGAACAACTCTTGGGGTTACAAAGCCAGTGACACCGACTGGAAAGATGCCGAAACGGTTTACAACAAGCTAAAAGACATTAACGCAAAAGGAGGCAATCTTTTGCTGAATATTGGTCCCGATGGAAACGGAAATGTTCCGGAAGAGTCGGTAAAAATACTTTTGGAAGTTGGCAAGATGCTCAGCAAGTAGTACACAATAAAGAAGCGGTGATGCTCTCACCGCTTCTCCCTGAAAGACAAACAACTAATGACCTCTCAAACTTTGTCTTAAATGTTTTCAATCAATCGCTTAAGTTCGTATTCCTACTGCAAAGTTGTAGTTAGGCTTACGAACAAAGCTGATTGTTTGTTACGGGCTGATTCTATTTTAACACATTTTAAGCACTCTTTCCTCACCCGGGCGGCGAGAAGATTTATCTCCCCTCTCTGTCATCCGTCAGTTAGCAGATGACATCTCCCCAGAAATTCAAAAAAGTATAGATAAAAAGCCCCGTCAAATTATTGGATTAAAGTGTTGCAAAAACTTTTTCCAACAGTTTTTTAGTGGCAATTACACCGTCTTTTTCCGAAAGTTCAGAACCTTCGAACTCAACGCCTACAAAACCTTTGTAACCGGCATCGTCAACAATTTTCATCAGGCGGTAGTAATCCATGTTGGCTTCGTCGCCTTCGGCATTAAACACATTCGACTTGGCACTCACGCCTTTGGCATACGGCATCAGCTGCTCCATGCCTTTGTAGCGGTCGTAGCTTTCGCCGGTGTTCCAATCGAGGGTAAAGTTTCCAAAATCGGGTAAAGTCCCTACCCTTTTGTGATCCACCATTTTCATTACACCCGACAACCAGTCTCCGTTGCTGGATAATCCGCCGTGGTTTTCAACAATCACATTTATTTTTTTCGTATCGCCGTACTCGCAAAGCATGTGCAACCCGTCAGCAGCCAGTTTTTGCTGTTCTTCGAATGTCCCACGACTACCAGCATTCACCCGTATGGCGTGACATCCTAAAAACGCTGCCGCATCGATCCATTTCTTGTGGTTCTCAACGGTTTTCTCCCGTTCGCTTTTCTCCGGATGGCCAACCATTCCTTCACCATCACACATGATAAGCACATTGCTTACACCTTCGTTTTTAGTGATCTTCTTTAACTCTGCCAGGTATTTCTCGTCTTTTGCTTTGTCTTTGAAAAACTGATTGACATACTCTACTCCTTCCATTCCTAACTCCCGGGTTACCCTTGGGAAGTCAAGATTACTCATTTCGCCGGCAAAAATAGCCTTGTGAAACGACCACTCAGCCAAAGATATCCGGTAACGCGGTTTTGCCCCCAGCACGCTTGCCATAGCAGGAGTAGCAAGCACAGTAGCACCTACAAAAGCCGCAGAGGTGCGAATAAAATTTCTACGATTAATATGCATAACTCTTTGATTAAATTAATACCTCAAACACAGGAAGTAAAAATAGTAAATAAGAAGTAACAAAAAGACAGGACTGCGAGCTTTCAGAGTTTTCTGTTCAAACACATCTGAAAAGCCTGTCTTCCAGGAAGCAGAACGCCCACTAATAAAAAAGGAGAGAAAAACTCTCTCCTTACTTATACATATTTGTAGCGTTTTATATTCTTCTTTGGAGTCTTCTCAAACTCTACGTCCACCAGTTCAATCGCACTTATTTGCTCGTAGCGGGGCAATTCGGCATTGGTTCTTTTACGGTTCCCTTCCATAATTTCGGGCAATGCTTCCTTGTTTACCTGGTCGGCCTGCATGGTTTCAAAATCGGGGTAAACCAGTGCCACCAGTTTTCCTTTTCTGTCAACCACCACACACTCGGCAACATAACTCTGATTCCCAAGTTTTGCTTCAATTTCTTCCGGGTAAATATTCTGCCCCGAAGCTCCCAAAATCATGTTTTTCGAGCGCCCCCGAATAAAAATAAAATTGTTTTGGTCGATGATCCCCAAATCTCCCGTTTTCAGCCAGCCATCATCAGTAAAAGAAGCCTTTGTTTCTTCTTCGTTTTTGAAGTAGCCCAGCATTACATTCTCGCCTTTCACCTGGATCTCTCCCACTACGTTGTACGGATCTTCCGAATCGATTCTCACCTCCATGCGATCAACCAGCGCTCCGGCAGATCCCGATTTTGTTTTATTCCAGGCAGCATAACTGATTAGCGGTCCGCACTCGGTCATACCGTAGCCAACCGTAAACGGAAATTTTATCCGTTTGAAGAATTTCTCCACTTCGGCATTCAAAGGCGCTCCGCCAATAACAATCTCGAAAAAACGCCCTCCGAATGTCTCAAGCATCTTTTTCCGGATCTTTTTCAAAATCAGCGCTGAGATGCCCGGGATATTTAAAAGAATCTTCATGACCGGTTTATCCAGTGCCGGCTGAATTTTCTTCTTGTATATTTTCTCAATAATCAGTGGAACAGAAAGGATCAGGTGCGGCTGAACGTCGCCAAAAGCCTTTGTAATAACCGCCGGGGTAGGCATCTTACTTAAAAATGAAATATGACAGCCCAGTGTTACCGGGAAAAGAAATTCAAACAACAAACCGTATACATGCGCCATCGGTAAAAATGATACAATCCGGTCTCCCGGCTGAAGCGGCATGTTTTCACGCGCATAAATCAGATTTGAATGCAAGCTACGAGCAGGAATCATTACACCTTTCGTAAACCCCGAAGTACCCGAAGTATAGGAAATCATACACAAATCCTCGCCTTTCCAGTCCGAAAAATGAAAAGACGATTTGCTTACAACATTCTCTTTGTAATACTGAAAACCATCGGCCAGTTTATACGCCAGGTTCTCATCTTTGGCAACATGCAGGCTGAAATCTTCCAGTGCAACAACACCCTTTAAGTGAGAAGAATACGACAAATCGATTTTCTCCAGTTGCAAACGCGTACTAAAAACCAGTTTCGACTCCGAGTGATTGATAATGTGATTGGTATCGTTCTCGTTAAAATC
>JBKDZK010000319.1:0-1815 GCA_047971205.1 Draconibacterium sp. | reverse complement strand
GTAGGTTAAAATCTGTTTTTTCTGAAAATTTATTCTTTTGAGACTAGGGATATTCGACTTACCGGGATATATAATGTACAAGCAAGGTAAGTTTAATTGTATAGTTAGCTTTAGTTAGATTAAGAGGGAGGAGAGTCAATTTGCTCCTCCTCTTTGGAGAGAAATGAAGATGAAGATAGATATAAATACACTCATAAATTTTTCAAAAGGAAAATACTCCTACAACGATTACAAAAAAATCAGGGAGTGGTTTGAAGATATTCGCCTCAGGGAAGACATGGCAGAGCATTTGTCCGCTCAGTGGGACGAAATTACTGATCAGCACAAAGGAGCGGATGACTCATTGAATCATATTTTCGAGAAAATCCAATACAACATTTTACTGGAAGAAAAGAAACAGAAGAAAAAGATAAGCCTTTGGCACTTTTACCGCCAGGTGGCTGCGATTCTGCTTATTCCGCTGTTGGCATTTTCTGCCTGGTATTACTCTGTAAACAGCCGGGATGAACTTGAAACGGTGGCACAAGCCTGGGTAAGCATAAATGCGCCCGAAGGTGCGCGTGTTGAATTTATGCTTCCTGATAGTTCGAAGGGTTGGTTGAACAGCGGTTCGAAACTGAGATACCCAGGTAAGTTTGGCGGACAGCGAAAAGTAGAACTGACGGGTGAAGCGTGGTTCGATGTAAAACATCAGAATAATTCTGAATTTGTTGTGAGCGTTCCTGATATGGATATAAAAGTGCTGGGAACACAGTTTAATGTTTCTGCCTATACCAACGATGTTTTTTCGGATGTATCGCTGGAGAAAGGTAAAATAGAGATTAACGGGAAAGGAGCCGTATTTAACCAGGTACTGGCTCCGAACGAGAAAATACTTTTTAACCGTGATGCCCGCACTGTAACATTGTCGGAGGTAGATGCTTCCCGTTACTCAGCCTGGAAAGACGGTTACCTGGTGATTGACAATGAGCCCCTGGGGCAGGTTGTTAGCCGCCTGGAAAGATGGTACAATGTGGACATTGAAATACAGGATGAAGTTTTGAAGAGTTACCGGTTTAAAGCCACTTTTAAAGACGAACTTCTGGAGGAGGTATTGAAATTAATGGCAAAAACAACGCCTATAAGATATACAATTGAGCAGCGTACAGCAGATGCTGGCGGTGTGTTTAAACAGAAAAAAGTAACGATGAGATTAAAAAATTAAAACTGCAAACAGGAAAGTGGTTCCAGCACTTTCCTGTATGATTTGCAGAGCGAGATCAATAACAACATTTATTCACTCTAACATGGTAAAACTATGAAAAAAAAACGAGACCGAATGGCCTCGATGAGTTTCCTCTTTAAAGAAACTCAGGCTATTAAAAAACTACTACTTATGACAAAACTAACAGTTCTGTTTGTCTTCCTTGGCTTTGCTCAGGTATTGGCTGTGGAATCGTATGCACAAATGACACGCTTGTCAATGAAAGTAAACGATCAGTCGATAGAAGAAGTGCTGGAAGAGATTGAAGATGCTTCCGAATTTTTCTTTTTATACAATAAAGACTTAATCGATGTTGAGCAGCAAGTGAGTGTTGATGCCCGAAATGAGACCATTAAAGCTATTCTTGATGGTATTTTTGAGGGAAAAGACATTGCTTATACAGTGTACGACAGGCAAATTGTTCTGTCCAATACCGAAGTTATAAATGAAATGAAGGGGCAGCAAAAATCCGTTTCGGGAAAAGTGACCGATGAAAAAGGAGAGCCGCTGCCGGGAGTAACCGTTGTACTAAAAGGAACAACACTGGGAACCGTTACCGATTTTGATGGGGA
>JBKDZK010000318.1:0-9151 GCA_047971205.1 Draconibacterium sp. | reverse complement strand
ATGCATTTGTAATTACAGATTCTTATGGAATAAAGTATTATTTTGAGGATATTGAGACCTCAAATCCTTGGATACTTGGTTGCGGAGAGTACAATCATCTTTCATTAACAGAAACTGCTTGGTATTTGTCTAAAGTTGTTCATCCTACAGGAGAAACAATCAATTTTAGGTACAAGCGCACCTTTTTGTATTACGATTCAGGAGTAACAGAAAGTTATGGAAGAGATAATCAATACAATTGTGAGACATGCCCTGGTAATCCGGCTACTTTCTCCGATTGCAAAGTGCAAATCCGAACATCAACGATATATTTGGATTCAATATTTACGGATAACGAGTTAATCGTTTTTAAATCAACCAATAATCGTTTAGATCTGGGAGGGTACAAGCTTGATTCAATAATCGTTCTTGACAATAGTACCTTTAAAAAAGTAAAAACAGTTGTGTTTGGGTATGAGTTTCCTAAAAACAGTAACGTTAGCGGAAGTTCGCCAAATGATTATAGAATGGTTCTAGTAAATTTTCAAGAACTGAATCCGGTTAATTCAAAAAGGCTCTTTTCTTATTCTTTTGGGTATAATGACTACACATCTTTACCTTCGAGGCTTTCATTTTCTCAAGATCATTGGGGCTTTTTTAATGGTAAAAGTAATAGTAAGTTTTGTCCCATTACTGCCTATGAAAAGAATTTAGGTGTTTATACGAGTGGAAATAGCTACTCTTCCGTTTGGGATGCTTTTCCTGACTTAAGGTTTGTTGATAGAGAAGCTGATTCCTTGTATACTTCCAAAGGGATACTTAACTACATCTCTTTTCCAACAGGTAGTTATATTCAGGTAGACTATGAACCCAACTCTTCAACAGATTTGTTGCAGGCAGGAGGAGTACGTGTTAAACGGATTAGTACGAAACAAGGAATGTCGACTGTCCCTATAGCCGTCGAACGCTATTATTATTCCGGAGGGCAAGGCGGATTTCTCCCAAAGTATTTTTCTCAAAGATATGCCCATGGGGATACAGATAGTAATCCCTCTTGTGGTCCGCATGATGTAGGTAATTGTATCTATTATTTGTTAAGTTCAAACAGTAACTATACGTTATTTTCAGGTGGGCTCAATACTGTGGTTTACAGTAAGGTGACAAAAGGATATGGCGAAAATTTTGAAAACGGTAGCGAAGAGAATACTTTCTTGGTTATGCCATGGAATTCAACAGGATCTATTTTCAACATAGCCAGTCGAATTGATGACGGGGTGTCCGAATCAGAAGTGCTCTATAAAGCTCCTTATATAAATTATTGTGATTATGGGGGACAACTAATTCAAAGAAGAATATTAGCACCAGACGGACAAACAGTATTACAAAGAGAAGAATTTGAGTATAATGGAGAGCGAATGTATTATCCCCTATCGGATACTGACTTAAGGAATGGCAAAGATATCCCTGCGTACCATATCCACAAGTGTTTTTCCTATAATTTTACTCAAAATGAAGGATCATATTCAGCCCTCCCTTCTAATTCTCCTCTATTTCTCAATCATCAATGCACTTTGGAAGATACGCAGAACTCCAATCATCCTTGTTCTGGTAAAGCTGTAGGATCAAATATAAGGGTTAAAGGGATTAGTGAGTATGATGTAGTACGGTACAACATTGTTTCCAGATGGACATATTTAAAGAGGAAAGTAATAACACAATATGATAATAGAGGGGAGAAGCCTCTTACTACTGAGACTCATTATTTTTATGAGAATGAGGATCATACCCAACTCACGAAAAAATCGACAGAGAATAGTCTGAGTCAAACTCTAGAAAATACATTTCGCTATCCATCAGATATTAATACAGGCATATATGCTGAGATGACAGGTATTAACCTGTTAAATTATCCGATAGAAGAAACAACGCGGGTGAATGGTAATGTGGTTAATAGCATGCTTACTACCTATAAAATGGATGAAGGTAATTATGTTGCAGATAGAACCTATATTTTGGAACCTGAGTTACCATTGTCCTCCTCTTCTTTTTCTGAGTTTAATGGTACTGCCATAGATCCGTCATACGGTGATGATCCTGAAGTAACCTATCTTGACTATAATGCCAGGGGGCGTTTGATAAAAGCACTTTCAAAAGATGGTATTTATATCTACTACCTTTGGGCTTACAACAACCAATACCCCATTGCAAAAATAGAAAGTAGTAAAAGCGACCTCTCCATCAGCCCAATACAAGCCAATATTAACAATTTAACATTGTCAGGTACCAATGAAAAGTCTTCCATTGATACAGATTTAGAAAAAATTAAAGACAAGTTAACTGATGATGTCCTCTCATCCAATTATGTTTCGCTTTACACTTACCAGACCTTGGTAGGTATGACGTCGGAGACCGAACATGCAGGGCGGACGACTTAGTATGAGTACGATTCTTTTGGCCGGTTGAAACTGGTTAGGGACCAGAATGGGAATATGATTAAGAAGCATGAGTATCGTTACGCCAGTCAGTCCAATTGATAACAAAAAAACACGAACAATGAAAAGGATAAAGATAATAACACTATTTAGCCTGTTGTGGTTTAGCCTTTATTCGCAACAGAGCTTTGAATGGGGAGTAAGAGCCGGTAGTGCGGGTTCTGACGAGGTAAATGATATTGCAAGTATTGGCGAAGATATTTATGTAACGGGCAAATACAGCGGAGCTTTTAAGTCGGGTAGCGAAGAAGTAAAAGGAAGTGGAATGACAGATATCTACCTGTTGAAACTTAACCGAAAAGGAAGTACCGGCTGGGTTCGTTCGCTCAGCGGGGAAGGAGCAGGTACGGGCAACAGGCTTGCTGTTCGGGAAGAGAATATTTACCTGGGAGGTACGATCTCGGGAAGTGTAATGGAGGATAAGAACGAGTTTCCCGGTGAGGGGCCGTCTTTGTTTGTTTCTTCGTGGAGCAAACAGGGAAAAATAAATTGGCTTACGCGTGTTCCGTTTCGCGGCAATGCCACGCTCGATGTATTGGAAACAGCCCCTGACGGGAGCCTGCTTGTTGGCGGAATGATCAGTGGTTTTTTAGTTTCGGGGAAGGATACCCTATCCAGCCGGCCGGGTAGGCGTGCTTATACCTTATTGGTTTCGCCTGACGGGGAATTAAAAGAAGCTGTTCTTTCGGGAGGGAAAGGCGACAACCGCCTGGTAGCTGCCCAATACGGTACAGGAGATGTCCGGTACCTTCTTTTTAATACGCAGGGCAGGATGCATTACGGCAAAAATGCAGCACTTTTCAGCCAGGATGAGACCTTTAAAGGCCTGGTATTGGTAAAAGAAACAGACGGAGAGGCAAGCTGGGTAAAATATATCTGGGGCAGCGGTTACATCCAGGGAGTACGCCTGACAGTTTCCGAAGATAATACTGTAACGACATGCATCAATTACAATAAAAACATAATGTTGCCCGACACCGTACTCAGTACTTCGGCGCTGGAAGATGTTGCCATTGTGAACTACAGTGCGGAGGGCCAACAAAAGTGGTTAAAGCAGCTAAAAAGCCCGGTGGTGTGTTATGCAATGGATGCACTGCAAACCCGTACCGGCAAACTGTTATTAACCGGCTACTTCAGAGACGATTATTCACTTGGTACCGCTAATGTTCTGGCCGACAATAACCATGTAGAGGAGAGTATGTTTCTGGTGCAACTAGATAAAAACGGAGAACTAAGCTGGCATGACGAGCCGGGAGAGCAGGCATCCGCATTTGGTAAATCGCTGACTATTGGCAGCCAGGGAGATATTTACATGGCAGGAGGGTTTAAGAACGAGATGTCGCTTAACGGGGAGAAACTAAAGTCGGCAGGAAAAGACGATGTACTGATTGCGAGATATTTTAACTGTGAGCAACTGGCTGTAAATATTCGGGCTTCGGGTCCGTTTTGCCCGGGGTCCTGGACCGAATTAACTGTTTCCGGGAAAAGTTATGAGAGTTTCCTTTGGAACGACTCAGTCTGGGCAGAAACCTTTCCGGTGTTTACTCCCGGGAATTATTTTGTTGAAGCGTTTGACAGGAAAGGGTGCAGCACAAAAGACACGATAACAGTAAGCTGGCCAGAGGTCCCGGGCTTGGGGCTTCCAGAAAGAATCCTTGTAACGCCGGAGAATGAGACATTGTTAACAGCCAACGAAGGTTTTGCCGGTTATTTATGGAACGATGGAACCTCGGGAGCAAACTTGGTGGTCAGGTATCGCAGTAAAGCCGATTCTTCGGTTCTGATACTAACTGCAGAAACATTTGAAGGCTGTCTTGTAAGTGATACTACCATAGCCCGTTTTCCGAAGAGCGGAGGGGGCGGCATGATTCATAATGTTTCGTCGCTTAGCGTATATCCGAACCCGGTACACGATGAGCTGTCATGGTACTGTCAGACATCCGGGCGGGCAGATGTAACTGTCAAGCTGTTTGATGGGAAAGGGGTATTGGTCTACCAGGATGAGATCGGGAATTATATCCCGGGCTCGGTGCAGAATATTGATATGAGGAGAATGGTTAGCGGTAATTATATGTTGACCCTGTTGATCGGAGAAAATAGCTATAACGAGAAAATTGTAAAGAAGTAAATTATGACACGGATAAAACTATTTTCAGTTATGTTGTTTGCTACGCTGGCTTTTTGCGGCAAGGCACAGGATGCTATCGTTCATTCGGGTTCGGTATATACGGGTACTTCCGAAGTAGTTGCAACCCAGCAGGTAGTGCTGCAGCCTGGTTTTCATGCGGTTCCCGGTTGCGATGTCAGGGTTTATATCGGCAGTTACCCGGTAAACAATTACAACGATCCGACCGTAAGCTCTATTAACGCGTTTAATACTTCCGGTAATACCGGGCAAAATTACATCCATACGATTACTCTTCTGGAGAATGCTATGGATTAGAATACGCTGAATGGTAAACTTCGGATTGAAACAATTGGTTATTTTGATGGCCTGGGGCGTTACATTCTGAATGTAACCGTGCAGGGGAGCCCTGGCCGAAAAGATATTGTACAGCCGATTGCCTACGATGCGTATGGGCGGGAAACAAGAAAATACTTGCCGTATATGGGGAGCAATACCAACGGAAGCTTTGTTCCGGGAGCTACTTCTGCGTGTGAGAGTTATTATACTACCGAAAAAGCCTGGCGGGGACCGGACAGCCATCCTTATGACAGCATTGTATTCGAAAAATCTCCGTTAAACCGGGAGTTAGGCGTAGTTGGTTCGGGCGGAAACTGGCAGTCACATTCATCATCGATAAGCTATTCAACCAATACAAGTGCAGTTGAAGGCTGGACTGTAGCAGGACAAACGCTTACGTCGATATCGTCACGAAATCCTTCGATGTATTCGGCAAACCAGTTATATGTTACCGGGTTTACTGACGAGGATGGGCACGTCTCGCGTGAGTTCAAAGATAAGTTGGGGCGTGTAGTGCGCAAAGAAACTGATATTGAGGGAAAAACTCTTCGTACGGCTTATGTTTATGATGATTTTGGGCTGTTACGTTGTGTGATCCCTCCGCAGGCAAGCGAATCCAATCAACCCGGCTTGTGTTATTACTATCTGTATGACGGGAGAAAACGGATGGTCGAAAAACAATTGCCCGGAGCAGGGCCTGTTTCTATGGTTTACGATGCCCGCGACCGTTTGGTAATGAGCCGGGATGCCATGAACGACTGGATGGCCACGATATATGATCATTTCAACCGGCCGGCAATAACATGTTTTGTTCCTTCAGCATCAGGCGTGGGGAGAAGTACACCTCAAGCCGCTTTCGATAACTTTGTAGCAAATGCTGCATGTTCAGCCAGCGGAACTGAATTTGGTTATACAGTGCCATCCAATATATTTGCTGGGTACGCATTCTCAGAAAGCAATGTACAAACGGTAACGTTTTACGACGGTTATACCTTTTTACAGGCCCCTGATTTTACCTCGGAAGCTGGCAATTACAGCTACTCCGGTGCATCCTACGCAGGTAATCCTGTAAGTGCATCCACAAAAACCAAAGGCCTGGTTACCGGCACACTAACCCGGGTAATCGACAATGCCCTTTCTACCGGCGATAACCTGTTGTTAAGTGTTTCGTATTTTGACGATTACGGCAGGGCTATTCGAGTTATCTCCGATAACCACCTGGGAGGAAAGGATAAGGTATATACCGGCTACGATTTTGTCGGAAAACCGGAAGTTGTTGTAACAACCCACAATCCCGATGGAGCAGGAGAAGATGTTAAAATGACCAGCACCTACAACTACGATCACCAGGGACGGCTGCTGACCGAAAAATTTAAATTAAACAACGACGACGAGATTACGCTGTTGGCAAACGAATACGGAGAACTGGGCGAACTGGCTTCGAAATACCTTCACGGGACTACGGCTTCGGAAAAGTTTAACCAGCGGGTAGACTATAGATACAACATTAAGGGCTGGCTTACCAATATGAACGAGGTAAACAACCTGGGCAAACAACTGTTTGGGCTTACGCTTCAGTATGGCGATGGCACCGGTGGTTTTTACAACGGCAATATCCGGTCGATGGCCTGGCAGAACAACGGCACCGATCCCAAGCGTTATACTTTTGATTATGACCGGGCCAACCGTTTAAAAACGGCAGGGTATGCTGATGGATTCGGCTTTTCATCGCATACCGATGCTTTTAAGACTGAATACCGCTACGATGCAAACGGAAACCTGGACACCCTGAAGCGCAGTTACGATGGCAATTTGATTGACGATCTGGACTACAGCTACAGCTCTTATGCGAACAAACTTGAAAGAGTAGCTGATAAGGCACTGGAAAGCTATAAAGGGCAGGGCTACCAGGAGGGGATAGTAAACTACAGCTACGATCTTAACGGTAATATGATAACAGACCATCGGGGGATTGTTTTTGATTACAATTTTCTGAACCTCCCTAAGCTGGCAACGTACAATCCCAGCAGCAAAATAAAGTATGTTTATACGGCTGCAGGAGCAAAGTTGCAAAAGAGAGTGGAGAGCTCAACCTACGACAACAAAATTGTTGATTATGTTGGCCCGTTTTTATATGAAGACAGTGATTTAAAGGTTATCTTTACTCCTGCCGGACGGATTGTAAAGATTGTGGACGGCAGTAATGTTCTTTGGAAATACGAATACAACCTTACCGATCATCTGGGGAATGTAAGAGCTGTATTTGCGGCCCACAGCAACGGGATTCCGGAGTTGATGCAGCACACGGATTATTACCCCTTTGGGATGGTAATGGGGCAGCAGGAGAAAGTCAACCTGGAGGAGGTAAAGAACCGTTACCTGTACAACGGAAAAGAGTTGCAGGACGATAATATCGGGGTTAGCCTGGATTGGTATGATTATGGCATGCGAATGTATGAGCCAAATTTAGGGCGTTGGCATACAAAAGATCCAGCTGCAGAAAAATACTATTCATTAAGTCCTTATAGTTATGTTGCAAATAATCCAATTGGTTTTATTGATCCAGAAGGCGATACTTTAAGGTTTGCGGAGAATGCAAGTTTATTCTTTAAAATAAAAACATTATTTGTTATAGGAGTAAATTATATTTCATCTAAAGAAGCAAGAGCTGATATTAAATCTCTTGTTAATGATGATAATACTCATTATATACATGAAAAGGAAGGAGATGGTTATGGAGAAGGAAGTGAGGTTAGAACACCAGCTCTTACTATTTGGGGTAAAACAAGACCTGATGCTCCTTTGCCTAATGCAACAAAAGAGGAATGGGATGAAGCAGATAAAATATATGAGCAATGGGAAACATCAAGACCGACAGAACACAGTGATGGAACAGGGACTGATACAGATATATACTTAAATTATGACCAATTTAGCGATCGGAAAAAAGAAAATGGATACACAATTAAGTCTATGGTAGGCCATGAACTTAGCCATAGTCGTCGAGCTGGACAAGGTACGATGGGGACAAATAGAGTCGATGAAGAACACAATGCAGTACAAAGTCAAGATAAAATTATTTCCCAACAAAATAGATTTAGAAGGATATTAGGACTGCCAGTAAAACCAAGAAGACAAGAATATTCAAATTAAATAATTTTCATAAGACTTTTAATAGATGAATAAAATTGGCTATATGAAACAAATATTTTGTTCCAGTGTATTATTAATATTGTGTATAAATTCATTTTCACAATGTGTGTATTTTAGCACTGATGGAACAAAAATTAATCCATATACCGATAGCGAGAGAACCTTAAAATATTTTTTCTATAGTATGTGTTATAATGATACTTGCATAATAAAAATTGATCCTATTATAAAAAAGAATGACATAATCGAGGTTCGCAATGTAAGATATATAAATGATAACTCTTCTTTATTAAACGAGCGTAAACTAATTAAAGAAAATGAAAAATGTATTCTGAATCATGAAAATGGAAATTTATTTCTAAGATTTATTCCTGATTATTTTTATTCAAACTTGTATTTTGACTTACATTCTAAAAAGAATACTTGTTCTATCAAAATTGAATGCTATCTGTATGATTTCTTCTTCTCAATAGATAGTTTAAAAAAAATGGAAGGGAAATCTATAAAATTCTATGATAACTCTTTATGTATTGATAAACAATTAATTGGTTTTCCTACGTATGGGACATTAACTCAATTAAAACTATATCGTGTAGATACACTTCAAAATAGTGAAGCGCTTATCATTGATAAAAGTTATTTTAGTATTGAGAATTGTTATGTTGATTTATCAAGTTTAAATTATGGAATATATAATGTCGTTTTCATGTCAGATTTTGTTACAACACATTTTTATATTGAATATCTTCCGGCTCTCTCTAATAACAAGAGTTCTTTCTAATGTAAAGAATAGAACGTATATTTTGAGAAAAGATTGGTTTGATAGATAAAAGCGTTTTTCATAGTAGGGTATATAGCGCAATTTTGAAAAACAAATTATTTTTAGATGCGAAAGTCTGGCAATGTCAGGCTTTTTGCATTATAGGATCAATTTTTTAAGTTCTTTTAATAATAAACTTATCCAGAAAAACTTGAACACGTTTTAACCGTCTTCCGGCAGTTTTTCAATGCTTTTGAACTGGTTCAGGAGTTCTTTATCTGTTAAAGAACTTTCTGCAAGGTC
>JBKDZK010000317.1:0-5495 GCA_047971205.1 Draconibacterium sp. | reverse complement strand
TTCCTTTTGCCTTTGACACACTGAAAGCGCTTCAAAGAAAGGGACACAAGCTAATTCTATGGACCTACCGGACCGGGAAGGAACTAGATGATGCAGTTGAGCTCTGCCGGGACAAAGGCCTGGAGTTTTATGCCATAAACCGTAACTACCCGGAAGAAAAACTAACCGAAAACATTGGCCGGAAGATTTTGGCCGATCTATACATCGACGACCGAAATTTTGGCGGCATGCCGCAATGGACTCATATTTTCCAGGCACTGCACCCGGAAGAATCCCGTATTACCGAGGAACAATCAAAAAAGAAATGGTGGAAAATAGGGTGAAGGAAATCCCGGAATGTTAGGGCAACAGTAGTTCACTTTCGAACCTTATTCTTCACCTGTAAACATACACTTATTATCAATTATTTATCAAAATGAGAACTATCCAGATAAAAAAGATGATTCCGCTTGTAGGAATTGCGATGTCACTGTCGTTCTTTTCCTGCCGAAGCAGCAAAGAACTGATGTACATGAAAGATGTACACAACAACCAGATGATAAAAGCACTGGCCGACACTGCCACCGAATACATCATTGAACCGGGAGACATTCTGTACGTCAGCATCAAATCAATGAATGCCGAAGTAAACGCTCTCTTCAATCCGGAATCAAACATGGAAATGCAGAGTTACAGCTCGTACCAGAAGTATACAACTCCGCAAGGAGCTTATTTATACGGTTTTGAAGTAAACGACCGGGGAAATTTAACTTTGCCGATTATTGGCGAAATACCCGTTGCCGGCAACCCCAACTCAAAAATTGAGATGATTGTTCAACAATACGCCGATAACTACCTGAAAGAAGCCATTGTGAAAGTAAAGCTGCTGAATTACAAGGTAACGATAATGGGCGAAGTAAAAAGTCCAGGAGTTTATTACAACTACAACAACAACTTCACCATTTTGGAAGCACTGGCCATGGCCAATGGAAATACCGATTATGCCAACATCACCAACATCATGGTAATCAGGCCTCAACCCGACGGACAAAAAGCAATGATACTGGACATGTCGGCTTCCAATTCATGGGCACAGAAAGGATTTTATCTTCATCCGAACGATTACATTTTTGTGGAACCCGATAAGCACAAAAATTTCCAACTCAACGCACAAGCCTACTCCATGATTATTTCTTCAGTCAGTTTGTTGCTGGCGGTAATCGGGCTTTTGAAGTAACAGATAACAAGCAGACCCAAAGCAGAAAGCAGACCCGACACACAGTTGAAGATTGTCTTTTGTTACCGAAAATGTTTCCTTTAAATTGTATCCGGAACATGGTTGATATTCAACAATGTTTGTTTTCTTGCAAAAGATTTGTTTTGAACCTTCAAGCCGCATAATTGCAAAAACCGGACAAAAATAAAACAGACACTGCGTCTTAAAATGAAAACGAATAACCACATGTCAGATAACACTTTAAACACCCAGTCATCGACTTCCATTCAGGACGACGAGATGGACATAAAACGACTTATTTTCCTTGTTCTGGGAAAATGGTACTGGCTGGCCATTTGCCTTTTTTTAGGTGTGGCCGGAGCTTATTTCTTTGTAAAATATACACCAAAAAAATTCCAGGTCGACACCAGTTTACTGGTAACCGACGAACAAAAAAGCCTGGATGTCCAAAACATGTTCATGGAAAACATGATGGGAGGCACCAACAAAGTGATGCTTCAGAATGAAATCGAATTCCTTCATTCTTACACCTTGAACAATCAGGCCATCGACAATCTTAACTGGCAAACGTTTTGGCTGCAAAAAAACGTGTTTGTTTGGAATGGCATTTACCTGAACGAGCCTTATATGCTGAATAAAGCAGAAGGAGCTTTAAATCCTGAAGGTGTTTCAATACTTATTACTCCCCTGTCATCCACCCAGTTTCGTGTAGAGGTTGACGACGATGTGGTTGTGGACAACCGGCCCGTGAAAATAAAATTCAATGAAGTTGCCGACTACAACAAACCGTTTAAAAATGAATATTTTGGATTTACCCTGCACCCAAAGGAAAATCCTGAAAACCTGATCGGAAAGGAATACCAGTTCTCCTTCATCGATAAAAACAAGCTTACACTTGCCTATTTAAAGAAAGTGAATGCCAATTTCAGCAAAGACAGCGAAGTAATCAAACTAAGCCTGGAAAGTACAGAACCTTTGCGCGACATTCATTACCTGAATGAGCTTGTACGGGTATACCTGGAACAAAAGCTGGAGCTGCAAACCCAAACGCAAAAGCGTTCCCTCGATTTTATCGACAGTCAGTTGTCGGGTATTTCAAACGATCTGAACAAGGCCGAAAATACCTTTACCGAATTCCGCTCCAGAAACCAGATCATCGACCTGAGCAGTCAGGGTAGTTTGATCATGGAACAGCTCAAGGAAATCGAAAAAGAAAAATCGCAGTTGCAGATGCAGCTCGAATACTTCCGGAACCTCCAGCGTTACCTGGGCAACATCCAGAGCGCCGACCAGTTAATCGCTCCATCGGTGGTAGGTATTACGGATGCCACACTAAATTCACTGGTTCTGAAGATCAGCGACCTGTACAGCCGCCGGAAAATAATGGAATTCAGTGCGCGCGAAAACAACCCAACGCTTATTCTCCTGAACCAGGAAATTGAGCAGATCACAGTTCAGTTGCGCGAAATACTGGTTAACCTGGTCCAAAATACCGAAGTGTCGGTAAAAGCGCTAAACGAACGGTATAACCGCATCAACAAGCAGCTCAACAACATGCCGGAGCAGGAACAACAGCTCATCAACATTCAGCGTCAATACGATCTGACCAATGAGATCTACACCTTTTTGCTGCAACGCAGGGCAGAACTGGAAATTTCGCTGGCTGCAGCCGTGGTTGATATACACATTATTGACCCGGCCCGCTACGAACGTCTTATCCCTTTAAACAAAAGCACGTTCCTGTTTTTGCTGATCGGCGCTTTTCTCGGCTTGCTTGTCCCTGCCGTTATTATTTCGATAAGCGACTTTTTCAACAACACCATCCAGCTCCAGGAAGACATAGAAAAACTTACTCCGCTCAGTATTTTGGGAAATGTTTTTCACAGTAAAAACAATTCGGAACTGGTCGTGATCAATGATCCAACAGCACCAATTACCGAATCGTACCGAACCATCCGCACCAATCTGCAATATAAATTTACCAGTGCCGATCAAAAAATAATCGGGTTACACTCGGTACAACCAGGCGAAGGGAAAACGTTTACTGCTGTAAACCTGGCCAGCATTCTGGCCATGAATGATAAAAAAACGGTGATAATTGGTGCTGATATGCGAAAACCACGTCTACACCGAATCTTTAACGCAAAGAACAATATCGGTTTAAGCACCTATCTTGCAGGGGAAAACCAAATCAAAGATATTATTCAGGCCACCGACATCAACAACCTAAGCGTTGTAACTTCGGGACCTGTACCTCCCAATCCGGCGGAATTACTCGAACGGCAAGCCTTCAACAAACTACTGAGTACCTTAAAAGACCAGTTCGATTACATTATTATTGACAATGCGCCTGTTTCGCGGGTAACCGATGGATTGATAACCAGTAAATCCACCGATCTCAATCTTTTTGTTTTGCGATACGGTGTAAGTAGAAAAGATCAGCTTAAATTCATCAACGAAATTACCGAACAAAGCGTAATCAAAAACCCGGCGCTGATCATCAACGACATAAAAATCAGCCGAATAGGTTATGGGTATTCCTACTCCTATAAGTATGCCTACGGGAAAGGATATTCTGCCTGATAAGTTACCCGGAGGATCATACCTGTTTTAGAAGATTGAATACATGCTGTCAACATGATAAATTTTCATAGAAAGAATTCATATAAATTCGCATTTTTACAGCAGGAAACGAGAACGGGATGGGATGGGATGAGCGCGTCCCAAAAAGGCATCTATCAGCCAATGAAGGTGACGATTCATCCGGCAAATGCGAATAAACAAGAAGGATAATACATATAAACAGATGAAGCATACCATAAAAACCATTACCTGTATTGGCGCCGGATACGTTGGCGGACCAACCATGGCCGTTATTGCCCAAAAGTGCCCGGGAATAAAAGTAAATGTGGTAGACATTAATCCCCAGCGAATTGCCGAATGGAACGACACCGATCTCGACAAGCTTCCCATTTATGAACCGGGATTAAAGGAAGTGGTAAAAGAAGCGCGCGGCCGTAACCTGTTTTTTTCCACCGAAGTGGAGGCCGGTATTCGCGAAGCTGAAATGATTTTCATCTCGGTGAACACCCCTACCAAAACATACGGGGTTGGAAAAGGCATGGCTGCCGATCTGAAATATGTGGAACTTTCGGCCCGGCAAATTGCACGCATCGCCCCCGAGGGAAAGATCGTAGTCGAGAAATCAACCCTGCCTGTTCGCACTGCACAGTCCATTAAAACCATATTGGAGGCCGAAGGAAACGGCAATAAATTCCAGGTGCTCTCCAACCCTGAATTTCTGGCCGAAGGAACAGCCATCACCGATCTGCACAACCCCGATCGCATCCTTATCGGGGGAGATCAGGACGAAGATGGGCTGGCAGCCATCCAGGCGCTGGTGGATATTTATGCGCATTGGGTACCACGCGAGCAGATCATTACCACACGGCTGTGGTCTTCCGAATTATCCAAGCTAACAGCCAATGCTTTCCTGGCACAACGTATTTCGTCGATCAACGCCATCTCGGCCTTGTGCGAAAGAACCGGTGCCGATGTCGACGAGATTGCACATGCCATAGGTGCCGACACTCGTATCGGGTCTAAATTCCTGCGCTCATCTGTTGGCTTTGGCGGAAGTTGCTTTCAAAAAGACATTCTGAACCTGGTATACCTCTGCCGGCATTTTAACCTGCCCGAAGTAGCCGATTACTGGGAAGGCGTGGTAAAAATGAACGACTACCAGAAACACCGCTTTGCCAAACAGATCATCGACAGTCTTTTTAACACGGTATCCGGCAAGAAAATCGCTTTCCTGGGCTGGGCCTTTAAAAAAGACACCAACGATACCCGTGAGTCAGCCGCCATTTACGTGGCCAAGGAATTGCTCGACGACCTTGCCCATATCCACATCTACGATCCTAAAGTAAAAAAAGAACAGATATTTAAGGACCTGGAGTATGTCTACGGGCAGGATCCAACTCAATCCTTCGATCCATCAGTCCTTCAATCTCTGATCACGATTCACGAGGAGCCTTACCAGGCATTGGAGAATGCACACGCAATTGCTATTCTCACGGAATGGGACGAGTTTAAAACCTACGACTGGCAAAAGATTTATACCCACATGTTAAAACCAGCCTTTGTTTTCGATGGCCGGAATATTCTGGACGCATCCGAAATGAAAAAGACCGGTTTTGAATACAAAGGAATCGGGAAAGGGTAAGTTAGCTGCGAGCCGCGAGCTGCGAGCTTTGCGCTTAGCGGATCACAGCCGCTT
>JBKDZK010000316.1:0-4467 GCA_047971205.1 Draconibacterium sp. | reverse complement strand
TTTTTCTTTTTCAAGTCAAAATTTTCAGGCATAGCCGTAGCTACGGTTTAAAATTTTGGTGTAGAAAAAGAGAAAAAGAACGAGTGAAAAAACCGAAAAGTTATTTGTTTTGGGTATATTTGCATTACCTTCCTGCGAAGCCTCTCTATTTGTTCAAAATCCCTTTTTAAGGAAGCTTTATATAAATCGACATACAGCCGGGGGAACAAGTTTGCGCCGCCGTTAACGCCGCCATGACCTCCCATTAAAACAAATTCGGATAAGAGTTCTTCAGGTCCTATCAAAAATGTAAAATCTGGATGAGAATCCTTCATTAAGTAACGGATTTGATTGAAATAAGCCAAATTTGCAGAACTATCTTTCATCCCAATAATACCTGGGATATCGGCTGCTGCCTGAGCAGTTTTGGGGGAGAACATTACTTTTGTATGTATTGGCATATTGTAAATAAATAAAGGCAGTGGCATATGACCCATAATCCGCTTCAGGTATTCCAGCAGCTCCGGCTGACCGGAGGCAAAATAGTAGGGGGGCGTCAGTACAACAGCATTCGCCCCGTTATCAGCAGCACATTGGGCCAGGCTCAAACTCTCGGTAAATGCCGAATCAGATATGCCAACCAGCACCTGCACCCGCCCGTCTACCTGTTCACAGGTTTTTTTTATTAGTTCTTTTCTCAGTTTATAACTTAGGCTGGCAAATTCACCGGTAGTGCCCAGTATAAAAATGCCGTGAACTCCGCCTGAAATTACATGTTCTACAAGGTGTTCAAGTCCCTTGACATCCAGAGTCTCATTATCTTGCAGAGGTGTTACTAATGGAGGGATGATTCCATGCAATGGATAAATCAAATTATTTTTCATTTTTTATTTTTCTTTTTTAATTTTTTTGTTTACAGAATTAAACGCGGGAATTATTTATTCTTTGATTGGTTGCTCCAATCGACCAGGCATAGCTAATTAATGGTCTCATTTCTAGTGCTTGTAATGTTTCAGTGGAAACCAGAGATACTAATAATATTTGCGCAAAAGAGTGAGGTTTGTCTAACTTGTACATTCCTTTTTCAGTAAAGACATATAGAAGGAATGAATGTGAATTAGCATAACTACTGTGCAAAGAGTTAAAAAGACCGATTTAACATAGTAATTGCAAATCGACTATTTTTAAATAAGATATGAGATATTGCTATTTTTTATAAGGATTAAATCGATAGTAGAAGTACCCATCTTCGGCACCAATAAGTAAATCCTTACTTTTTTCTCCGGTAAGGTTTATCACTGTAGGACTACTTGTATGCCCGGCTAACTTTCGTTCATCTAGAAGTCCAGCATCTTCAAAAGTGGTAATACCTTTTTCGATACCAATGTTTCGAAAGAATGTAGCATTTTGGCTATTGAGCAATAGGTCTAAGCGACCATCATTATCAAAATCAACAATTGAGATTTTTCTTCGCCCACTGCCACCAGCTTCCTTTTCATTTAATCTTAAAGGACCTTCTTTATCTTTTAAGCGAAATACTCTTTCCCCTGGTAGTAAAATTAGGTTATCACCATGTTTCTTCCTTCTAAACAATGATAAATAGCCTTCATGGTCCAGCATTACAAGATCAGTCAATCCATCACCGGTCCAATCAATAGCAACAGGAGTAGTCCTCCACTGAGTAACCAGTTCATTCTCCGTGGGACTCCACCAATTCCATGCAGGATGAGGAGCTTTTCCTTTCCATTCTACTTCAATTGGTTTGGCTGATTTAAGTATTGGATTGGTACGGGTACCAACATTTTCAAACCATACAATTTTACCCCAAATTGAGTTTACTATTATGTCTGGAAGTCCATTGTGATTCCAGTTAGCAATAGACACAGTCGTATAGCCCCATTTCGCTTCTGCCGGACCTTGGATTGAACCGTTTGACCCAGCCATAATCCTTATCACGTCTCCATCAGCTTCCAGTAATTTCGGAGCATCCCATTTAACAGGATTTCCCCCCAAATTTTTAATAAATGCAATATGTCCTGCTGTATTCCCCGTTATTATATCATCCAACCCATCACCGTTCCAATCATATCCAATAGGTGTTGCAAGCGCCCCAAATTTAACTTTATCTGCCTTTTGTTTGAAATGTCGCGGTTGTAAAAACACAGGCATTCCATCAATAACCTTTCCTGTATGTTCGATTAGTGCAACTCTGCCATCCTCATCTCCAACAATCAGATCCGGCCATCCATTACCAGTAAAATCAAAAGCAACGGGAGTAATCATACATAGATCCATCCGGATAATTTGGTCACCATTTGTTAGAGGTTTACCAGGAGCGAATAAAGGATTTTCTATGGTCCCGACATTTTCAAAAAATGTAAATCTATCGCGAAATTCACCACAAAGTATATCAGGTTTGTCGTCACCGTTGAAATCTGCATAATTGGGAGAAGGCATACCAAAAACTTCTAAAGGAATGCCATCTGTGTCAAAAAGCTGACTGGTTTCATCATAAACCGGCTTATCATTGGAACCTTCGTTTCTTGACAAATAGAGATATCCGCGAATTGGTCCATTTGTCCATTGTCCTTCTTTGTTATATGCATTGTCCCATCCATAATATTCACTTCCTCTATATTTTCTTGGACCCCATACTCCAATACCAACAAGCAAATCCAGTATGCCATTCTTATTAAAGTCTACTAATTGCCATTGATTTGCCCTAATTCTTCCTAAATGAGCGATAGTATTGTTCATATTGTCTGCAGGAATGCTTTTCGGAGCATTGAAGCAATTATCCTTGAAATCTGCATGTAATTTACCTGGAGTTGTAATTAGTGGTTCATCATTATGATATGATATTCTTACATTTTGCTCCGCATCGCCAATGCGTTTTGATGGTTTGAAAATTGGTAGTTTGTCTGCATCAAAATCTCCTGTATTCTCAAAATAGTAAACGCCATTATATGGAGTGTCAGTACAGACAACTAGTAAGTCAATTAAACCGTCGTCGTTATAGTCCATTGGGAGAGGCCAGGCCCAAAGGCCAACGCCTAGATCAACCAATAATTCAGGATTGTTGTAAGAAAGACGTTCCAGGTGTTGACTTACTGACATGAATGGGGAAAAAAGAAACCAAGAAAATATTAAACAAAGTGATAACAACTTCTTTTTCATCGATATCGTGATTTTAGGATTCTTGGATAGGTTTGAAAATAACCTATCAATTTTGGTATTATTTTTAACGTTTAAAATGACATGATATTTACTTCAATGACATTGAAAAACTTAGTAAAGATAGCCCAGCTATGAATATTACAATAACTGGGTTATCAATCATAAAGACTCATCAGATTAGACTTCTACAGCTATCTCCATTCAGAATGTTGTTCCAGATTTTTTGCTTTATCAATCGCACTTTGAGGAATTGGCCAAACATAATGCTTTGCAGGATCAAAATTTCTGGTGTGGATAATTCTTAACGGTAACAAGCTAGGGATTTCAAAACTAACTACTTGTTTATTCAAAACAATTTCTGCTGTTTTCCATCGCTGTATATCAAAATATCTTAACCCTTCACCAGCCAATTCTACTCTTCTTTCATTTCGAATGGCTTCTCTTAACTTATCTTTAGAATTATATTTCCTTCTGTCTAATACAGGCATCCCTGCCCTTCTTCTGATTTGATCAATAGCGTCATAAACGCTATCATCGGGACCCGTTGCTTCATTTTTTGCCTCAGCATATGTCAACAAAATATCAGCATACCTAAACAGAATCCAATTTACCCAAGAGGTTCTTTGTTGGGTAACCATATCAGCAATATATTTTCTAAAATAAATATATGTCCTGGCTGGTGTTCTATCATCTAAATTATTCACGGGGTCATATACTACTCCTGATAAAGTATCAAAAGGGACAATAAAATTCATTTTAAAGCGAGGATCTTTTTTTTCCCAGGATTGAGAGGATCGTATAATGGAGAATCATCGATCGACAATCCATCTATACATTCGTATGAATTTACTAAATCAGGTAACGGCAAACTTCCACTGGTGCCTCCAACTCGGTAAAAGCTATAAGGGAATTGCAATGTATGTGTATATAGGTCTTTGGCATATTGATGAGCTAAGATTACTTCACTTGTGCTATTGTTAAAACTAGTAAGAAAGAGCTCATTGTAATTTGGGTGTAGACTATACACATTTAAATCAATAACTTGTTTTGCTGTATTTGCGGCTTCTTCCCATCGATTGTTATATAATAAAACTCTGGCTTTTAGTGATAGTGCGGCGCCTTTTGTTGCTCTTCCAACATCTGAGTCGGGCCAGCTAATTGGAAGCTTCTTAATTGCCAAGTCTAATTGATCCTTATATCCGCAAGTAAAAAAGAGTAAAAATCGGCAAGCCCTGTAAAAATAATGTTTACAAAGCTTTGCCGATTAAAATATTTTCACCTATTTGGGTGAAAAACATCATCGTTGATGAA
>JBKDZK010000315.1:0-5661 GCA_047971205.1 Draconibacterium sp. | reverse complement strand
ACAAAGGCACTGCTTTTTTCCTGTTGCTGTATTTCGGCGGTATTCTGGCTTCCAACCTGTGGAGCCTCATCAAACACAAGAACAACTACTATTACAATGCAGTGGGTGCTTCGGGAGCCGTTTCGGCGGTACTTTTTGCCACCATCTTTTTTGATCCGTGGGAACCGTTGTATCTGTTTGCCGTTCTCCCGATTCCGGGAATTCTGTTTGCTGCCGGCTACCTTTTTTATTCGTACCGGATGAGCCAGAAACAAAGTGACAACGTGGCGCACGATGCGCACTTTCTGGGAGCCGTGTTTGGCTTTGTATTCCCGATTTTGTTAAAGCCCGAACTTTTCGACCGCTTTATTGACCATCTTTTTGTATTCTTTTAGGCATGAAAGCGCTGATCGTCAACGGAGAAGTTTGTTCGTTGGAGGAAGTCGCCATGAACCGCTGGCTGCTGGACGATCCGGTGATTCTGTCGCAAAAGGTTTGGTTTGGCTACGGCGGCATTCCTTTGCTGAATGAAAACGTGGAAAGCCTGCAACAACAAACACAGGTACTCGGAGCTTCGCTTCCACCTCTGTTTAGAAACCAACGCGAGCTTTTTCGCCTCTGCAAACGCATGCTCAATAAAAACCGGTTTTATCGTTCGGGGATCCTCCATATCCGGCTTTACGTATCAGCGAAAACGGTCAATTACCTGATCACTTCCGAGGCCCGTGAAATCTTTGATTTTCCGATTTCGGAGCAGGGAATGCTGGTCAATATCAGCCAGCACCGAAAACCGCTTAGTCAACTGGGCTCCTACCCTTTTTACAGCCGCTTGCTTTGGGAAACTGCCCGGAACACCCTTCGGAACGAATACCGCAATTCAATACTTCTGAACGATAAAAATTACGTTTGTGAAGGAATTGCCGCCACTCTTTTTATGGTGAAAGACCGGGGGTTAATCACTCCGTCAACAGAAGCTGGATGCTGCAACCCGGTGATCCGGGAGATTGTTCTGAAACTGGGGCACCAAATGGGCATAAAAGTAATGGAAGTACCGGAACTGGAAAAGGAACTGCTTTTTCATGTGGAGGAGTTATTTCTCGTTAGCGAAGCAAGCGGCTTTGAATGGATACTCGGATTGGAAAACAAACGCTTTGTTCGCTCCTTTTCGCTCGACCTTCACAATGAACTCAATCTTTTTCTGCAAAAGAAAGTCGTCAACTAGCCACTCAAGCTAAACGTCTATTCTTGTGTCTTCTATTTCCTGAGAAAACTCCCTTTATCTTTTAAACGATTAAAATATGTTAAATAAAGTCTTGCTTTTGGGATCACTCCAATTTATATGTACTTTTAAACACTTGCTAATCAATAAAACTCTAATGGCAATACCCGACATAAACGCTGAATTCAGAAAAGGTAATCGTATGATTATTACTGATGATTAATTAACCCAACAACCCCTCTCAAACAAATGAAAACAGTCATCGTCATTGCCTTTCTGCTTGTCTTTGCTACCTCCTGTAAATTAAATCCGGAGCGCGAAGAAAAAGCCATCACTGTAAAAGAGCTCTGGAGCCAGTCAGATACTTCCTACAATAATTTTCGCATTCCATCGCTTATCGTTACACCCAGCAAAACGCTGTTGGCTTTTGCTGAAGGCCGGGAAGGCGGCGACACCGGCAATATCGACATTCTGTTAAAACGCTCAACTGACCATGGGAAAACATGGGAAAGCCAAACCGTTGTTTGGGACGACTGGAACAACACCTGCGGTAATCCCTGTCCGGTGATAGATCAGAATACCGGCCGAATTATCCTGTTTATGACCTGGAACCTGGGGAGCGATCATGAATCGGATATCATCCGAAAAAAAAGTCAGGACACGCGCGTTCCTTACATGACTTATTCCGATGATGACGGGTTGACCTGGTCGGAACCGCAAAACATGCTGGAAAGCTGTAAAG
This sequence comes from Draconibacterium sp., assembly GCA_047971205.1. Classification (GTDB taxonomy): domain Bacteria; phylum Bacteroidota; class Bacteroidia; order Bacteroidales; family Prolixibacteraceae; genus Draconibacterium. The sequence goes on along the minus strand of JBKDZK010000315.1, from coordinate 3,721 downwards.
ACACAAGTTGGGGTTGGCATGCTACCGGCCCGGGTGTGGGCATTCAGCTAACATCCGCAGCTTTTAAAGGTCGTTTGATTATTCCCTGCAACAACAGCTATGATGCTCCTGATTTCAAAAAAACGGATGGATTTGGCTATGGTTGCCATGTGCTTTTAAGCGACGACGGCGGAACTTCCTGGAGAATGAGCGAAATGATAAAACCGCAGGTAAACGAAAGTCAGGTAGTGGAATTAAGCGACGGCACACTGATGATGAACATGCGCTCGTACAACGACAAAGCCTGCCGTGCTTTTTCGCTGAGCACCGACGGAGGTGAGACATGGAGCGACATTCAGGACGCAGCACAACTCGTGGAACCCGTTTGCCAGGCCAGTATTATTCATTACGGAAACTACGAGGGAAGGAATATGTACCTTTTTGCCAACCCGGCCGTTCCGTTTAGCCGGACAAATATGACCATCAAAACCAGTTTTGACGACTGCTCTGCCTGGAGTAATTCAAAATTGATCTACGAAGGTCCTTCAGCCTATTCCTGCCTCACTAAATTGCCCAACGGAAATGTTGGTTTGTTTTTCGAATGCGGCGAAAAAAGTCCTTGTGAAAAAATGATGTTTGTATCGTTCGCCCCCGGAGAGTTATTTACCCCCGGATCGGTTTTAGCCAATTTTATCAAAGAGTAATTTATACCAACACAAACACCCCGGGTATCAGAAATTTTGCCCCGAAATACAATTGCCATAATTTTCAATAAACCAATAATCACATGATCAAAACATTCACATTTAGCTTTCTGATTCTATTTTCCATACTTCTAAGTTCCTGCTTTTTTACCACCAATTCAGAAGACTCTGAACTAACAAGAACAGATGTGCTGGGTACTTGGAAAGTAGCTTCAGAATCGTACGAGAAGCTGGCGGAAGAAAAAGCGGATGATAAAATTGTTACAGGAATTCGGTTAAATGCCGATTCTACCGTAACTGTTTTCTACGGAAAAAAGATGTAGAAATAAGCAAAGGTCAAATGGCGCTGGAAAGTTGAGAAAAAGGGTGGAAACGAAAGTGTTTCTTTCTGCATGGAAAGTGATGTGGTAGTAACCATCGGCAGGCACACCCTGCTAGCCATGCAGGCCATCGAAAACAAAGGCAAACTAAAACTGATCGCCAGAAACTATATTTTCGAAAAAAAAGGCAAAGGTAGCATCCGTTAATACCAGGATATACAAAAATACCGGTGCAACTATTCAAATCAACGACTCGGACAATTGCACCGGTATTAAAAGCACACAAACATTGTGTTAATTGTATTTTCGGAATACGCTGGTTGAAGTATGGCCGCCAAAACCAAAGGTGTTGCTGAGCGCCACTTTCACTTCCTTTTTCTGAGCTTTGTGCGGAGTAAGATTCAATTCAGGGTTGATTTGCGGATCCAGCTCCCCAAGGTTGATCGTGGGCGGAATAATCCCCTGTTCCACTGCTTTTACACACGCAATGGCCTCAATGGCGCCAGCTGCCCCCAGTAAATGCCCGGTCATGGATTTGGTGGCACTTATGTGGAGTTTGTCCAAACTGTTTCGGAAAACCTTTTCAATGGCCAAGCATTCGCTGATATCGCCTACCGGTGTTGACGTAGCGTGAGCATTTATATAATTTACATCCTCCGGCTTTAGGTTGGCATCTTCCAACGCACCTTCCATTGCCAACACGGCTCCCAGCCCTTCAGGGTGAGTGGCTGCCACATGGTAAGCATCCGATGCTGCCCCGTAACCGGCCAGTTCACAATAAATTCTGGCTCCTCTTTTCAGGGCATGCTCCAGCTCTTCAATCACTAAAACCCCGGCACCTTCGCCAGCTACAAAGCCATCCCGTGACTTGTCAAACGGCCGCGATGCCGTTTCCGGGCTTTCGTTCAAGGTCGACATTGCCTTCATTGAATTAAAGCCACCAACACAAGCCTGGGTGATCGAAGCCTCCGAACCACCGGCAATAACCACATTGGCACGCCCCAGCCGAATCAGGTCCAGCGCATTGGCAATCGCATTGTTCGAAGATGCGCAAGCCGATGTTAAAGAGTAACTTACCCCGTGCAGACCATAGCGGATAGAGATCTGCCCCGTGGCAATGTTCGAAATCATTTTGGTAATAAAAAACGGGCTGAATCTTGGTTGCTGCGTGTTTTCTCCAAACTTCAGAATCTCCTCCTCAAAGGTCTGCATACCGCCAATTCCGGTCGCCAAGATTACTCCTATTTTATTCCGGTCGCAGGCATCCAGTTCTAAGCCCGAATCCTTAATCCCCTCATCGGTGGCAGCCAATGCATAAAGCGTGTACAAATCCATCTTGCGAACTTCCGATTTCTCGAACATCGCCGAAGGATCAAAATCTTTCACCTCGCAGGCAAACTTCGTTTTATGATTGGTTGTATCAAACCGGGTGATCGGAGTTGCGCCACTTTTCCCGTTTATCAAACTCTGCCAAAAATCGTTGACATTGTTTCCTAATGGAGTAACGGCCCCCAATCCTGTTATTACTGCTCGTTTCATTTTTATCAATTTTTGAAAGTGAATTGTTTTTACAATACTTACTAGTAAGTAAGTCGACAAGGCAAATTTTTTAGGATTTCAATCCTTCCTGAATGGCCTGGCAAAAGCTTTTGTAATCAAAGTTTTTAACGATTCTCGACAGTTGAAGGCTTGCCACTAAACTGGAAAAGATCATCGCCGCTTTGTTGTGCGAATCTTCATTAAACACAAAAAAGCCTTTTTCCTTTCCCGAAGTAAGTATTTCGGTCAGCCAGTTTACAATCAACTCGGTCATTTTTACCAGTTCGTTCTGAGTGTTCTCATTCAGTGTATCAAAGTCGGGGCCGAGCGATCCGAAAATACAGAGTTTCTGCTCTCTGTTGCTTTTTATATAGATCTTAATAAAGGCATCCAGCTGTTTCCATTCGTCAAATCCGCGGCTGTGCATGTTATCGATCATCTCTTCGAAACGCAGAATATTTGTCTTAACAATACTGGTTCCGAGATTGGCTTTTGTAGGAAAATAGTAATGAACCGCCGCATTTTTGATCCCCAGTTCCGTAGAAATATCCTGGTAGCTAAAAGCATTGTATCCTTTGGTCAGAATCAAATTCTCACCCAATTCAATAATTCTTTCCCTGGTAACTGACATAACTATTTTTTAAATTACGGAACCAAAAATACTTACTAATAAGTAAGTATCCAAATTTTATTGAAAATCAGCATCAAAATTGCTTTTTGGCAAAAGAAACAACCACACCCAGAGGACATGATTTATGAATTAAAACACAAGCATTATTTATTCTCACCATGCTTTGACTTACTCCTTCATTCCGCAAGCGGAATTTAACGACTCGCAGATAACGCAGATATACGCGGAAAACAATTTCACCCATCTGGGGAAAATATAATTTGCGGTAATCAGCGTGAAATAAAAAGTACTTGCAGATTTGAGCCATGATTAAAAGCAAAATGCAGTGCTTCTCTAATCACTTTCGGTGAACGTGAATTTCGAAGTTGAGCAAAAAATATCCACAACTTCTGAGAGACTGTTTAAAAATCGTTCAATAAGTATTTAGAGAAGTCAGAAAAATCAACAATGGAAACGCTTTATTAGTGTGAATTTCAATAACATACTAATTATGAAGCGTTACCAAAGTGATTTAACTGACAATCAATGGCAATTTATTAAAAATATGG
>JBKDZK010000314.1:0-44109 GCA_047971205.1 Draconibacterium sp. | reverse complement strand
GATCCCTTTGCGGCCAACCTGGTCGCACAGAAATTCAATATAAAAAGCAGTGACGTTCTGTTTGTGGGAGATTCCTATGTTGACATAAAAACAGGTAAAGCTGGCGGAATGCAAACGCTTGGTGTGACGTGGGGTTACGGAAAACTGGAAGATATGGAAGAAGCAGGTTGCGTTGACTTTATAAACAGCCCTGCCGAATTATTGGAGATGGTAAAAAGAAGCACAAAATATTAATGGAGTGCAAGATTTGAAATTAAAATGGAAAATAAGTTGATAACCGACTCTCCCTCTTCTCCCCCTCTACGCGTAGAGAGGGACGATCCCGAGCACTCGGGATCAGGGTGAGTGCAATCACAAAACCATAAATTATTCAAGTCACGGCAAAAGAAAGAATTAAAATAAAAAACAGATATGAAAACAAAAGCAGTAAGATTGTACGGAAAGAAAGATCTGCGACTGGAAGAATTTGAGCTTCCGGAGATCAAGGATGATGAAATTCTGGCCAAAGTAGTAAGCGACAGCATTTGCATGTCGAGCTACAAAGCTGCCACACAGGCAACTGACCACAAACGCGTCCCAAATAACATTGCAGAAGAACCGATTATGATCGGGCACGAATTTTCAGGAGAGATTGTAGAAGTAGGTGCAAAATGGCAGCACAAATTCAAACCGGGTCAGAAATATTCGATACAGCCGGCTATTTATTACAAAGACGGACCGGCAGGGATTTTAAGTGCCCCCGGTTATTCTTATCAATATATTGGCGGCGATGCCACTTACGTGATCATTCCGAAAGATGTGCTCGAGCAGGATTGTTTGCTGGCTTATGACGGTCCCGGCTTTTACCCGGCGTCGTTATCCGAGCCTCTAAGTTGTGTTATCGGTGCGATGCATGCCAACTACCACACCACTCCGGGTTCATACGTTCACGAAATGGAGATTGTGGAAGGTGGGAAGATGGCCATCCTCGCAGGTGTAGGTCCCATGGGATTAGCTGCCATCAATTACGTAATCAGCCGCGAAGACCGCAAACCATCGCTCCTGGTAGTGACCGATATTGCACAAGATCGTTTGGACCGTGCTGCAGAAATTTTCCCCGTGGAGTGGGCGAAAGAAAAAGGCATTGAGCTGATTTACCTGAATACAGGGAATGTGGAAGATCCGGTGAAAGCACTAAAAGACGTTTCGGGAAGAGAAGGATACAACGACGTTTTCGTATTCGCTCCGGTAGCTCCGGTAGTTGAACAAGGCGATGCGATTCTCGCTCACGATGGCTGTCTCAACTTTTTTGCCGGACCTTCGAATACTGAGTTTTCGGCAAAACTGAACTTCTACAACGTTCATTATGCTTACACCCACATTGTGGGAACCTCCGGAGGTAACAACGATGATATGGTAGAAGCACTCGACGTGATGAGCAAAGGTCTTGATCCCGCAGGTCTGATAACTCACATTGGGGGATTGAATGCTGTAGCCGAGACGACCCTGAATCTCCCTAATATTCCGGGAGGGAAAAAACTGATCTACACGCACAAAAACCTTCCGTTGGTTGCCATTTCTGATTTTGCTGAATTGGGAAAAACAGACTCGTTTTATGCTGAACTGGCAAAACTGGTAGCCGAAACGAAAGGCTTGTGGAACGTAAAAGCTGAAGAATATTTGCTGGCGAACGCGCCGGAAATCTAGTTTTAAAGACTGAACACTAAGGCACAAAGACACTAAGTGAACCTTTTCCTTCGTGTCTTTGTGTCTTTGTGTTTATATAACTTAGCGTTTTGCCTCCAGCTCGCGCAAATGCTCCATTTTTTTTCGTTCCAGGAACTCGCGGATACTTTCTTCGTATTCTTTTACGCGTTTATTTCCGAACTCATACACTTTATGAACCAATCCATCCAGAAAGTCGCGGTCGTGCGATACCAGAATCAAGGTGCCATCGAATTCCATTAACGCTTGCTTCAGGATGTCTTTTGTACGAATATCCAGGTGATTGGTAGGCTCATCAAGAATCAGCAGGTTCACCGGCTCCAGCAACAATTTGATCATTGCCAGCCGGGTACGCTCACCCCCCGAAAGCACACTTACCTGTTTGTCCCAACTATCGCCGCCAAACATAAATGCCCCCAGAATATCTTTGATTTTTGTGCGAATGTCTCCTTTTGCCACATCGTCGATAGTTTGAAAAACCGTTAGCTTTTCATCCAGCAACGAAGCTTCGTTTTGCGAAAAGTAGCCGATCATTGAATTGTGCCCCAGGCTTAATGTTCCGCCTTGTTCCAGCTCACCCATAATGGCTTTTACCAGTGTGGTTTTCCCTTCACCGTTCTTCCCTACAAACGCCACTTTATCTCCACGGTGAATAGTAAAAGTTGCCCCCGAGAATACCAAATGATCACCGTACGATTTTTCTACCTGATCGGCAATTACCGGAAAATTACCCGAACGAGGCGACGGAGGAAAGCGAAGTTTCAGGTGCGAGGTGTCCATTTCATCGACTTCCACCAACTCCAGTTTTTCCAGCATTTTTACACGCGACTGCACCTGCAATGTTTTTGAATACGTTCCTTTGAAACGCTCGATAAACTGCTCGGTTTCCGCAATCATTTTTTGCTGATCGTCGTATGCTTTCTGTTGTTGCTCGCGGCGCTCTTTACGAAGTTCCAGGTATTTCGTATAATTCACTTTGTAGTCGTAAATACGTCCCATGGTAACCTCGATGGTTCGGGTGGTAATGTTATCGACAAACGCCCGGTCGTGCGAAATCACAATCACGGCCCTGGCTTCGTTCACCAGGAATTCTTCGAGCCATTGCACCGATTCAATATCGAGGTGGTTGGTAGGCTCATCGAGCAAAATCAGGTCGGGCTTTTTCAGCAGAATCTTGGCGAGCTCGATTCGCATGCGCCAACCCCCGCTAAAATCGGAAGTGGGGCGCTGAAAATCTTCCCGTAAGAAACCCAGTCCCAATAAAATCTTTTCAACTTCTGCATCAAAGTTTATCTCGCCCTGGCTGTATAGTTTCTCACTTAAATCCGATACTTCCTCAATAATCTTGCTGTATTCATCCGATTCGTAGTCGGTTCTGACGGTGAGCTCGTGATTCAGCTCTTCGAGCCTTTGCTGCATGTTCAGCACATCGGAAAAAGCCTGCGAAGCCTCATCAAATAAACTGCGGCTGTTATCTACCAGTAAATGCTGCGGAAGGTAGGCAATTACTGCATCTTTGGGTGCCGACACTTTTCCTGCTGAAGGAGTTTGAACACCTGCAATAATCTTCAACAATGTTGATTTACCGGCACCATTTTTCCCCATCAAGGCAATACGGTCCTTTTCGTTCACCACAAAGTTGATGTCTTTGAACAAAGTTGTTCCGCTATATGTAACCGCCAATCCATCAATCGAAATCATAATTATCTTCTGAAAATAAGGCGGCAAAGATAATCATCCGCCCGCTAAGTTTTTCATCGAATTGATTTTCCCCCATCCTTTTCTCAAATGATAATATTTGACATTGAAAAATGCTCAGTCGGGGTGAAATTCTTATACTTGCAATCAAACAATACGATTCATGAAAGCATTTTATACCCTTATAGTTCTGTTAATAGGTTTTTTACTGGCCATTCAGGGAAGTATCAACACCCAGCTAACTACTTTTTTAAAGCATCCGATTCAGGGAGCGCTTGTTAATTTTCTGGTAGGTTTTATCTGTTTGCTGGCTCTCAATGTTATTTTCAAAACACAAATTCCTGATTGGGGCCACGTAAAAACAGCGCCCTGGTATCTACTGGCTGGAGGAATGCTCGGAGCTATTTTTGTTTCGTCGGTGATCTTTTTTATTCCCCGGATTGGAGTCAGCACGGTATTGGCAGCTTCCATTGCGGGGCAATTGATTGCCGCTTCCATTATCGACCATTATGGTTTTTTCGGATTAAACGTTCACCAGATTTCAGCCGGGCGTATCGCCGGAATTCTATTGCTGATCAGTGGAATTTTTCTGATACAGAAATATTAATGGATTATTAAACACAAAGACACCAAGTCACAAAGAATGCAGTTTTTTTGTGTCTTCTCGATGTTGTCTTTAAGCTTTCTCCGATTCCAGATAACTCAATCCCATCCTCAAATCGGCGTAACTGAAGTCTTCTCCCAAAGCTTCGCGGGCAGGCGACAGGTTTTTATCCGGCGTATTTCTGAAATATTCCAGAATTTTTTCGAGTTTATCTTTTGTAAGAAACTGAAAAACATCAAGTTCTTCCGTTTTTACAAAATGCGCCAAATGACTGCTGATGGTTGTTTCCACCAAACCGCGTTCCTTTGCAATCTCTGCAACCGATTTTCCCGACTGAAACAGTTCCAGACTCACCTTCTTGGTATCCACTTTTGGCTTCTTCTCCTTCTTTGGATTTTCCTTTAGCGGAATTTCTCCACGATCGATATGGTTTTCTTCGCAGTAACCCCGGATTTTTTCGATGATCTCAGCCCCGAACTGCTCAATCTTTTTGGATCCCATTCCATTGATAAGTTTCAGGGAAGCTTTATCTACGGGAAGATAATGCACCAACTCGAGCAAAGATCTCTGAGCAAAGATCATGTACGGAGGAATACCCTCTGCTACCGACTTCTCGTATCGCCAGGCCCTCAAATGATTGTAGAGATCGGGATGCGGAATATGTTCGGAAGAAAGAACTTCTTTCGCTTTCGAGGTCTTTCGCTTAACGCTGGCAGTGTCGATCAGCACATGAGCCCGCGCTTCCATTATTTCTTTTACTGAGAATCCTTCCTTACAAACGGCATAAGCCGCCAGCTTTATCAATGCTTCAGCTTTCAAATCATCGGCGCGGCCGGTGATCTGTTTCCGAAGGGCACGGTTGTCCACTTCCAGATCAAGCTCGTCCAGCGCATCCACAATAATCGCCTGTACTTTTGTCTCAAAATAGTCGGCTGCCTTTTTAATGCGCTCGTCCAGCTTTTCATTTTTCCCGACATCGGGATTTGCCCTTAAGTATTGGTCGATCTGTATTTGAAATTTTTCAGCCACCTCAATCAGTTCATTTTGAATGAGCGACTTCATCTCCCGGAAACCGTTAATCACGGGCTGCGTAAAACTCCCGGCATTCTCATCGATGGTTTTTAATACCTGGTTTACGAGGTACATTTCGCGGTAAAAGCGAAAAAGTTCACCCAGTTGTTCGCGCTGAAAAGCTTGTTTCGCAGCTTGCAGTTCCTTTTCTCCGGGTGGGTTTGCTTCCACCTCCTGAATAAAGCCGTTCACCGTTTTGTCAGAAATAATACTGTGGCCGGCAATCGGAGTCCGAAGTACCAGCCCGTCGAGCGTGCGGCAGCGGCTAAGCGCCACATACACCTGCCCGTGCGCAAACGAGGCTTCCGCGTCGATAATCGCCTTATCGAACGTAAGCCCCTGGCTTTTATGAATGGTGATGGCCCAGGCCAGCTTCAGCGGTATCTGCGAAAACGAGCCCTCCACCTCTTCTTTGATCTCCGCGGTATCTTTATCTATGGTGTATTTTACATTCTCCCACAAAAGCGGTGTCACTTCAATTTCGTCTTCTTCACCGGGACATTGAACCCGTACTGTGTCTTCATCAAAACCAGTAATACGCCCGATCTTGCCGTTAAAAAAACGTTTCTCCACTTCCGGATCATTCTTAACAAACATTACCTGGGCACCCTCTTTCAGGCGCAGGCTTGCTTCGGTGGGAAAAGAATATTCCGGGAAATTGCCTTCAATACGAGCATCAAACTTTTGTTCCTTTGTCGAAAGACTGCGCAGTTTAGTTTCGTTCATACGCTGCGCCTGCGCGTTGTGGGTACAAAGGGTGATGTAGCCTTCCCCGTCGGCCGGGTTAAATTGCGGATTGCAACGGCTGTTCAGTTCTGTCCGTGCGGCTTCATCCAGCAAATTTTCACGCACCTTATTCAGAATTGAAATGAATGTATCGTCCTGCTGCCGGAAAACCTGCGTAAGCTCGATGCTGACGTATGAAGTTTCGCGGAGTGCCTTGCTGCTAAAAAAGTACACGGTGTTGTACTCGGCCCTTAGCAATTCCCATTCGTCTCTTTTTACCACCGGCGCCAGTTGCTGCAAGTCGCCAATCATCAGTACCTGGGTGCCGCCAAAAGCTTTTTGCCGATTCCGGAAGCGACGCATCACGCGATCGATGGCATCTAAAACATCGGCCCGCACCATACTTATTTCGTCGATCACCAACAGATCGAGACTGCGAATGATATTGATCTTTTCCTTGCTAAAGCGCATTTGCCGGCTGTCTTCTCCCGGTTGCCCGATCTGCGGACCAAAATTCAACTGAAAAAAAGAGTGAATGGTTACCCCTCCGGCATTGATAGCTGCCACGCCCGTTGGAGCGACTACAATCATGCGCTTGGGCGAACGAAGTTTCAGATTTTTCAGAAAAGTGGTTTTGCCGGTTCCTGCCTTACCTGTCAGAAAAACATTCTGTCCGGTATACTGAATAAAATCAAACGCCAGCTCGAGTTGTTTGTTGGTTTGCATTGGTTGTCCTTTTTTAAAACGAAGATACTATTTATTCGGTTTTAATACCAAACCGTTGCCATCCGTTTGTCATCAACAATTTTTCGGGTGAGGGCGTTCTCCACTGCTGGCCCAGCAAATGCAGATGTGCCCCAACATCCACAGTTAAAATTCCTTCCGGGGGCAAAGCTTCTCTTAGTTCGTGCAAAATTGCCCGCGGTCCAAAAATTCCGGGCGGCGGTAACAACTTTTGAAACATCCTGTTTTTTCGTTCTGCCAGTTTATCCAGGTCCCATTTTTTGGGTGAGCTGTTTAGTTTTAGCAACTCCCGCAAAGCCATCTCAATGTTTCCGCTTACATTCAAAACCTCGCGAAGTTTTCCGGCATCTACATCGGCTTCTTCTTCATCAATATGAATCAGGGGAACTGCCGGCATCCAATCTTCATAGTTAAATTCTACCGGATCGTAACCAATCCCCACAACCAAATCGGCTTCGCCATACGTTTCCGCAACCATATCCGACAAAGCATGAAACAGCACACCCGTGTAAAGGGGATGATCTTCAGGAAAAATGCCTTTTGCCATGGGCGTTAATACCACCGAAATATTGTTTTTCTCTGCCAACTGAACAATCAAATCCTTTACGCCAGCCCGCACTGCTGCCATTCCTACAGCGAAAACCGGCTTTTCACTATTCGTCCAAAGCCTTTCAATTTTTCGGATCTGATCGGGCATCTCGTCGGTAAAAGCAAGAAGCGGCGAGCGGTCGAGCAAAGCTTCTCCAACACCGGTGCTTAAGTTGGTGGCACCCGGGCCAAAAGTGGCAAAACACACTCCCTGAACTCCGGTGATCCGTCCGCAAACATCGGCCATGATGGCTGCTGTAGCCTCGTGCCCCACCAACACAAAATCGATTCCCTCTTCCTCCCGAATAGCCTCAATGTAATCAATCATGTTTCCACTGGGAACGCCAAATACATACCGCACGCCTATATCCCGAAGGGTGTGCGCAAATTGCTGTGCTACCGTTGACATAAGAGCTGGTTTTTAAGTATGGAATATACAATAAATGAGGGCAAGAAAAAAGGCTCTTTTTAAAGAACCTTTTCCATCTATACGCTTATTCTGTCCCTATTGGAACTTGCTCATAATATCTTTCACCGCCTCTTTGTGAATGGTGAAACCCATCATTTTTAGTTTGATGTAATCTTCGTGAAAGAAATAGTAACCAAACTTCGGATCGTCCTCACCCACATTCCGGGAGCCCGAGCTGGAGTCCTTGATCAGGTACCAGTTTTTGCCGGTTCCTTTGTAGTTTTCAAGATAACCGACCAGGTGCATTCCATGGTCGTCGGTGGTAGTTTCGTTGGAAAAGCGGAATTGACGTGCATCTTCGTTGATGTAATCCGATGGAATATCGTAATCCGGGATCATCGCACAATTGGTTTCGCGGCTAAAACCAGTTTCAGACACGTCGCCTCCAATACTTAGTGTGTACCCTTCTTTTACGGCTTCTTTGATCGCGTTCATAAACACATCGAGCGGAACGTTGTAATAGTCTTTGCTGTGCCACCAGTTATCCGGCACCTTGTACTCCACCCGCTCCCAGTAAGGTTCCTGTTTGTACGACAGAATTTCGACATAATCGTCGGGATTCAGGTTCAAATAATCTGACAAATAATTTTTGGGTGAATATTTTTTCCCTTCTACAGTGAATTCAGTTGGAGGAACTCCGATGTAATGATTCATAATATCTTTAATGGTGGCCAGCCCGTATTCCATGTTCCAGGAATTTGACGCTTTCATCGCATTCAGAAATCCTTTCATTTCTTCCATCATCCTGGCATGGGTATGAAATTTCCGGCCATGCAACAACCCTGAGTAAGCGCTTTCGGGCATTGCGCCATACATCTTCATCATCCGGGCAACTGCATTTCCTTCCGAGCCTTCATCGAAATTCGAGTCACCCCGTTTTTCAATAAAACGACGGGCCTTTTCAACGTACTCCCAGTAAACAATGTACATTTCCGATAGTTTCACCTGTTTTCCGGTAAGCCGGTAAATCTCTGTTTCGTAAAACGACGAGGTGGAAAAGCACCAGCAGGTTCCCCCGTTTCCCTGTGAAATCGTGGGTTGACACCAGGCAGTGGTGTACAAAGATGCGTCGTTGGGCAAATCGAGTTGTGACTGGTTCATAACAAAGCGCTTGTAAGAGCCTTTTTCTTCCAGCTGCTCATCAACAGCCCGGATGTCTTTTAATATCGACTCGTAATAATAGCCTTTACCTCCTTTTACTTCTTCCATTTTTCCGGTGCTGACATTGTTTTGTCCCATAGCACCCCATGCTGTAAGTACGCCCGCCAGCATCATCAATCCTTTTTTTCTGATCATGAGAATATTTTTTATACTGTTCGTATGAATGTACGCGCAGAAATTACCATCCGGCTGTGATTTTTTAAGCCACAAAAAATACTTAATTTTCACCTGTGGGTTTCTGACGAAGATCAGGAAATAAAAGAAAATAAGAATAAATTCACAGAGGAACAGCGAGTTAGGCCATCAACTGCTCTTCCACCGAAGCCAGTTCCACATCAGGAAGGGTAATCTGATACTTTGCCTGCATGTAAAACTCGTTTCGTTTTTTTAAGGTATCATCGATAAAAGCCACCAATTCGTCGCGCGATTTTCCTTTAATCAGCGGACGCTTGGTTTTCGAATGAAGCAAACGATCCGCAAGAATGGTTGGGTCAATATTCAGATAAATGGTTTTACCGGTGCGGTTCATGAGATCGATGTTGTCGAAGAAACAAGGCGCTCCTCCCCCGGTTGCAATCACAATGTCGGTAAACTCCGAAAGTTCTTCCAGGGCTTTTCGTTCCTTTTTGCGGAATTCAGCTTCTCCTTCTTCCTCAAAAATTTGCGGAATGGTTTTGCAGTTTCTTTCTTCGATGTAATGATCCATATCCACAAACTGCACGCCCAGATGCATTGCTAATCTTCTGCCCAACGTGGATTTTCCACACCCCATGTATCCGATCAAATAAATTCTCATACAAAGTAGTTTAGAGTTTAGAGTTCAAAGTTTAGAGTACACTCTGAACTCTAAACACAGAACACTGAACTAAAAAAGTGACATCTGGTTTGAATTGCCGTCTTCCTTCTTAGGCTGGTTTATCTCAAACGGAATATCGTCAATATCCTGGTTAATCTCATCAGGCTCAGGACGATCATCTTCATCCTTGATTACCGGTTCAAGCTCGGTAATGTCTTTTACTTCGTAAGTTGACAGACGTTTCCCTTTTGCTTTCCACGATTTTACGCCAATAAACTCAGCCACTTCTATAATCTCATTTTCTCGCTCTTCATTCTTCCCGCCAAAGGTGATCTCCAAACGCGGATAATGCACCCAGGTAATACTAACCAGTTTATTGTCGGGATGTTCACCGATAAAACGGACCAGCTTCCCTTCCGGTTCATCAATTTCGAAACGTTTCACATAGTAGAACTGCTGTTCGGCGTCAAAATAAACCGCGGAAAGGACTTTCCGTTTGTCGAATTTTTCGATGGTGAGAATATTATCGCCAAAGTGGTTGCTCAGGTCGTAATTGTACAACTGGAATTCCCCGTTTTTGTAGATAACCAGAATCTCATCTTCTCCCAAGAACTCGCCCAGGAAAACTCCGCGGCTATCGGCATTCAAACGTAAAACATCGGGATCGAACCAGATCTTGCGGCCACCCAGGGTAGAAACACCTTTTTCCTTCAGCGATATTTTATGAACATCGTACTTGGTAAGAATGTTCCCCATCGACTGACGGCCTTTGATGGCCAGCTCCCCAAGGTCGACTTCAAAAATCAGCTTTTTAATACGCGGTTTGGGCTTTAATACCACCCGCAATGTTTCGGCTTCTCCGTTGGGGTTAGCCGAAAAATAAGCAATCCTCGATCCCTTGGTTTCCTTGGTCAGGTTGTATTCTTTGTCGCGGGTTACGCCCGTTACCGAAAAGCGTTTCATGTAAAAAACACCCGACTCGCCGTCTTTGTAAACCACGTTGTAAATAGTACGCTTGTCGTTCTTTTTGAAAACTGCCACGTACAATGGATTTTTCCCGATAAAGGCTTTGTCTGAAACCTTCGAGATAAAATATTTGCCATCGCGGTGGAACACAATGATGTCGTCGATATCGGAACAGTCGCAAACGTATTCTGCTTTTTTCAGCGAAGTTCCAATAAATCCTTCATTCCTGTCGAGATAGAGTTTTTCGTTGTTCACCACCACTTTGGTAGCTACAATGCTTTCAAAACTCCGGATTTCGGTTTTTCGCGGAAAGTTTTTCCCGTATTTATCTTTCAGGTGCTGGAACCATTTGATGGTGAACGGCACAATGTTTTCAATGTCGTTCAGCACTTCTGCAATCTCGTCTTCAATCGCCTGCAGCTGATCGTTTGCTTTGTCGGTATTGAATTTCAGGATACGTGCCATCCTGATTTCCATCAGCTTAAGAATGTCATCACGCGTAATCTCTCTTCTTAGCTTCGGTTTCCACGGATCAAGACGCTGATCGATGTGTGCGATCGCCATGTCCATGTTCTCAGATTCTTCAAACTTTTTATCCTTGTAAATGCGCTCTTCAATAAATATTTTCTCAAGCGACAAAGAATGCCATTGTTCTTCCAGTTCGAACTTCCTAATCTCAAGCTCCAGTTTCAGGAGTTCCAGGGTGCTGTCGGCCGATCGTTTTAATATCTTGGAAACGCCAATAAACAACGGTTTGTCGTTTTCGATGATACAGGAGTTGGGCGCCAGCGAAACCTCACAATCAGTAAAGGCATACAGCGCGTCAATGGTTTTATCGGATGAAACACCCGGAGCCAGATGCACCAGTATCTCAACGTTTGCCGCCGTATTATCGTCGATCCGCTTGATCTTAATCTTACCTTTTTCGTTGGCCTTGATAATCGACTCGATCAGTGAAGTGGTATTTTTACTGAAAGGAATTTCGGTAATAACCAGGGTTTTGTTATCCTGTTTTTCGATTTTCGCCCGTACTTTAATCGTGCCTCCGCGAACTCCATCGTTGTATTTACTAAAGTCGGCCGAGCCACCAGTCGGGAAATCGGGGTAAAGCACAAAATCCTGCCCTTTCAGGTAACAGATCGAAGCATCGATCAGTTCGTTAAAGTTATGCGGAAACAACTTGGAAGCAAGTCCCACTGCAATACCTTCTACCCCCTGTGCCAGCAACAACGGAAATTTCACCGGAAGTGTTACCGGCTCGCGTTTACGTCCGTCGTACGAAAGCTTCCATTCGGTTGTTTTTGGATTGAAAAGCACTTCGATCGCAAATTTCGACAAACGCGCTTCTATGTAACGTGGAGCAGCAGAACCATCGCCCGTAAGAATGTTCCCCCAGTTTCCCTGGGTATCTATCAAAAGCTCTTTTTGCCCCAACTGCACAATGGCGTCACCAATGGAAGCATCGCCGTGAGGGTGATACTGCATGGTTTGCCCGATAATGTTGGCCACCTTGTTGTAACGGCCATCGTCCATCTCACGCATGGCGTGCAAAATACGTCGCTGCACAGGTTTCAGTCCGTCGTTTATGTATGGAACGGCCCGTTCAAGAATTACATACGAAGCATAGTCGAGAAACCAATTGCGGTACATTCCCGACAAATAAGTGATTTCCTCCGGCGTGTTATCGTCCTGAATTTCTTCCTGATTCAAATTCTCTTCTGACATTCTTTCTCTTCAAAATTAGCGGTCTGCCCTCGCGGGCCAATCTATTTTTTTAAGCCACTTCGTCTTTTTCAACGTACAGGTTATCGATAATGAAGTCCTGACGCTCGGGTGTGTTTTTTCCCATGTAAAATTCCAGCATTTGCGATACCGATTCGTGCTTTTTCATCTGCACCGGATCCAGGCGAATGTCATCGCCAATAAAATTCTGGAACTCGTCGGGCGAAATCTCTCCCAATCCTTTAAAGCGGGTAATTTCCGGTTTTCCTCTCAACTGATCAATCGCCGCCTGTTTCTCGGTTTCCGAGTAGCAGTAGATGGTTTTTTGTTTGTTTCGCACCCTGAACAAAGGAGTCTGCAAAATAAACACGTGCCCTTTTTTGATCAGCTCCGGGAAAAACTGTAAAAAGAAGGTGATCAGCAGCAAACGGATGTGCATTCCGTCAACGTCGGCATCGGTTGCGATAATCACTTTGTTGTAACGAAGGTCTTCCATGCTGTCTTCGATATTCAGCGCAGCCTGCAACAGGTTAAACTCTTCGTTTTCGTATACCACTTTTTTGGTTAAGCCAAAAGTATTCAAGGGTTTACCCCTCAAACTAAATACGGCTTGTGTATTTACGTTTCTGGATTTGGTAATGGAACCACTGGCCGAGTCACCCTCAGTAATAAAAATGCTCGAAGCTTCTTTCTGTTCGTGAGAGCTGTTAAAATGCACCCGGCAATCGCGCAGTTTTTTGTTGTGAAGATTGGCCTTTTTAGCCCGTTGTTTGGCCAGTTTTTTAATACCGGAAATGGCTTTTCGCTCTCTTTCCGACTCCACAATCCGACGGTGCAGCACTTCTGCCGTATCCGGATTTTTGTGCAAAAAGTTATTCAGTTCCTTTTGCAAGAAATTACCGACGTGTGCTCTTACCGAAGGCCCGTCGGGACCAATATCTCTGGAACCAAGTTTGGTTTTGGTTTGCGACTCAAATACAGGCTCCTCAACCTTAATACTGATGGCCGCCACAATCGATGCACGAATGTCAGACGGGTCAAATTCCTTCTTGTAAAAATCCCTGATTGTTTTTACCAGTACCTCGCGAAAAGCCTGTAAGTGGGTTCCCCCCTGGGTCGTGTGTTGTCCGTTAACGAACGAATAATAGTCCTCCCCATATTGGTTTCCATGCGTTATGGCCACCTCAATATCTTCTCCTCTTAAATGTATAATTGGGTAAATTGGGTCATGGTCCATGTTCTCTTCCAACAGGTCGCGCAACCCGTTACGCGAATAAAAACGCTCTCCGTTGAATTCGACAGAAAGGCCCGAATTCAGGAAAGTATAGTTTTTCATCATGTTCACAATGTAGTCGCTGATGTAGCGGTACTTTTTGAACACGGTTACATCGGGAATAAAAGTTACTTCTGTTCCGTTTTCTTCCGGAACCCCCTGAATATCTTTTTCGCCCTGCTTGATCCCTTTGCTGAAATAAACCTCTTTTGCGACTCCCTCGCGAACGGCTTTGATAGTAAAATCGGATGAAAGCGCGTTTACTGCTTTAATCCCGACACCGTTCAAACCCACTGATTTTTTGAAAACCTTGTTATCGTATTTGGCACCAGTATTCATTTTACTGACCACGTCCACCAGTTTTCCGAGAGGTATGCCACGGCCATAGTCGCGAATGGTGACCCTGTCCTGATCCACATTCACCACGATCTTTTTACCAAAGCCCATCATAAACTCATCGATCGAGTTGTCCATCACTTCCTTCAACAGTACATAAATACCGTCGTCGGCTGATGACCCGTCGCCAAGCTTCCCAATGTACATACCCGGACGCCTCCGGATGTGTTCCTGCCAATCTAAGGTTTTAATCGTTCCTTCGTCGTAGTTTGCGCTCATAAGCTAATCTCCAGATTTATATTCCGGATACAGAACGCCGACATTATTGAAATTTATCTGGGGAGTGCTGTATTTCAAATAACTGCGGAGTTCACCGGATTGCCACAAATATAATTAAATCAACCTGTATTTTGCCTTTTTGGCGGCTTCATTAACTAACAATGATTAGTTGAAAAATAGTGAATAAGAATCCTCCTGAAAAGCACTCAAATAAAGAGAAAGCGCTAAATAATGCCCATTTTTTTCATCAGGAAAGTAGCATTCATGGTTTTGGTAAACCCGTCCGATAGTTTGTAATCAAACACCAGTTCGTCGTTCTCAATCCGGATCTCAAAACACTTATTGAAAACCTGCTCCGGAAATTCCTGCTGCATCTCGCTCAGCTTAAGATCGTGAGTGGCAATCAGCGAAACCGACTGGTACTGCACCAGCTTCCGAATCAGTTCTTTTGAGCCGTTCAGCTTGTCAACCGAGTTGGTTCCCTTCAGCATTTCATCCAGAATAACAAAAATACGGTCACCGTTTTGCAAACGGTCCAGCACTCCTTTAATTCGCTTCAGTTCAGCAAAAAAGTAGGACTCATCTTTTAGCAACGAATCCGTTGTCCGCATGTTGGTATAAAGATCGATGGGCGTTACCGTCATGCTTTGCGCACAAACCGGCGCCCCCGACTGTGCCAGCAACAAATTTACGCCGAGCGTGCGCAAAAAGGTACTTTTCCCGGCCATATTCGCCCCGGTTACAATCATCACTTTCGACCAGCCGTCAATTCCAAAATCGTTGCAAACTCTCTTTTCCTGCCGGATGAGTGGGTGCCCCAACTCTTTTGCGCCAAGAATAAAATCGTCGTCGTTAATAAGTGGGTATACAAAATCCGGATGATTGTCGGCATAATTGGCCAGACTGATCAACGCATCCACTTCTGCAACAACATCTATCCATTTCACCAAGCTCCGATGATTCTCCCTATGCCAGCGCCAAAGCTGAAACACACAGCGAATATCCCACAACAAAAACGAGTTTAGAACAGAACCCACCAAAAGATTTTGACGGTACTCAAACTCCTCCACCCTTTTCTTTAGCTGCCTGAATGTTTGGCCCGCCGAAGGATGCTTTATAGCCTGCTGAAGATTTTGGAGATAGGCAGATTGAAAATCCTGCTGCTCCACCTGCTCCAGTAGCAGCATGTATTTGGAAAGCAACCGTGATTTCCGGCCAAAGAAGCCAAAATAATGCGAGATGCGTTTCCGGTAGAAGTACACCATTAGCCATTGGGCAAAAATGGCGAGCACCAAATATGTATTGGAAATTCCCAGAACCGCCGGAATAATTGCGAGCAACGTTAAAGCCGGAATCAGCCGAATGATCCATTGGGTTATTTCCGGACTTCTGAGGTCAAACTCCGTCTCCGACCAACCGGTAATTTCCCGGCTCAGCACTTCGGTCTCTTCAAAAAGTTTCCCTTCAGCTAAAAACTGCAAACGCCACTCCCGCTTCTCTGAAAGCTCGCGCACCGCGTGCTGCCTGCTTTCAATTTCTTCTTTGTTGGTTGATGACTTTATAAACCACGAAGCCAGCTTTTTGGCCCCACCAATTGTGGACGTCCGGCTCAGGTACTGATAAAGAGATCCGTCGCCAAACAAATCCAGATCGTAGGAAAAAAAGTGGTTGGTATCGAGAAATTCTGCGCCGTTCTTAAAGTGCAGAAACGAATGATCCAGTGCCAGCAATTCATCCTCCGTCAACTGCTTTAACACGGCACACTTTTTCCGTTGCCGGTCGAGCCGGAGGTTCACTTTTATGAGGTAGAAAAACAAAACAAGCAAACCCAGTGTCAGCACTCCTGCCACCCAACTTAATCCCAGAAGCGAAAACGGAAAGAAAAGCGCAATAAAAACCGACAGCCGGTACCAGGCCAGCCACCTGATCTTTCGTGTAAGATTTTTTAGTTCTTTTTTAAAAAGCTTGTTTTGTTCCTGGTTAAATGTGCGGGCATTGTTCATTTACAAATAATTATAACGATGCAGGAGATAAGTAACAATAAATACGGTTGCCACAAGCGAAGCAAACACCAGCCAGATAATGCCTGATTCTTCGCCACGCAGCGCTGTTTTTTCGATCTTAGGCGACCGGGTGTAAAAAAAGTGATTCTCCACAAACATGGTCAGCTTAAAAACAAGAAGCCCCACGCCTACTCCCAGCAATGTGCCTCCCAGTATATCGAACGGGTAATGAACACCGGAATAAATACGCGAATAACTAAAGACTGCCGCCCACAAAAAAAGTAGCAGCGTGTAGCCTCTTTGCTTAAAAATCAGCGACGTAAAAACCAGGATGGCCACCGAATTGGCTGCATGCGCCGAAACAAATCCGTACATACCTCCTTTGCGTAACACATTGTGCACCAAATGTTCGATCGATGGATCGTGCACCGGCCTCAAGCGCTGAAAACCGGCTTTCATCAAACCGGAAATCTGATCGGCACCAAGCACAACCAAGGCCAAACCGATAACGATCAGAATCGCCTTTGATCGGTAATTTTTGATAAAGTAAAACAGGATTATCGCAAAAAACGGGAACCATGTTTCCTGGCGGGTAACCAGCATCATGATCGTATCCCAGAAATCGTTGTAAAAACTGTTCAGGTACAAAAACAGCTCCTTATCCCATTCCAATATCGTATCTAAGAATCCCATCAACTATTTAATATTTCCCAGATTTTATCTTTCAATATCTGGATGTTTTTCCCTGTTACCGACGAAAAGAACATGTGCGGAATCCCCTTTAATTCGCGGCTGATCTCTTTCATCAGCTGCTCATCCAGCATATCGGCTTTACTGATCGCCAGAAAACGTTGCTTGTCGAGTAGTTCCGGGTTGTATTTCTCCAGCTCATCCATTAAAATGCGGTATTCTTTCAGATGATCCTTGCTGTCGGCCGGCACCATAAACAAGAGCATTGAATTTCGCTCGATGTGCCGCAAAAAGCGCAGCCCCAAACCACGCCCCTCGTGCGCGCCTTCAATAATTCCGGGAATATCAGCCATCACAAACGAACGTTGCTCGCGGTGCCCCACAATTCCAAGATTTGGCACCAGCGTAGTAAACGGATAATCACCAATTTTTGGTTTGGCCGCCGAAACTACCGACAAGAGAGTAGATTTCCCGGAACTCGGAAAACCAACCAGACCAACGTCGGCCAGCACTTTCAGCTCCAGAATCATCCAGCTTTCCTGCCCCTCTTCTCCGGGCTGTGCAAACCGGGGCGTCTGATAGGTAGCCGATTTAAAATGATCGTTACCAAGACCGCCACGCCCGCCTTTCATTAAAACCTTGCTTTCGCCGTGCTGGGTTATCTCAAACAAAAATTCGCCCGACTCAGCATCGCGGGCAATCGTTCCGAGCGGCACTTCCAGTACAATGTCTTCACCATCGGCTCCGGTACTGCGTTGTTTTCCGCCCGACTCGCCGTTTCCGGCCTTAATGTGTTTTTTATACTTTAAATGAAGAAGGGTCCACATGTGCTGGTTTCCTTCCAGGATAATGTGTCCACCCCGGCCGCCATCACCGCCATCAGGGCCGCCTTTGGCCACAAACTTCTCTCTGCGCAAATGCGCCGATCCGGCACCGCCGGCACCCGATTTACAGTGTATTTTTACGTAATCAACAAAATTCGTCTCGGCCATTTTTCTTCTTTTAAATGTTCCTTTACTTTACCAACAAAGGTGAGAAATCCGGTTAGCATACAGAATTCCCACCTTTTTTAAGCGACTTCAACTGAAGTCTAAAACTTTTCGATCACCTGCTTTAACCTGCCTGCAGTCTCTACTATACTTCCCATTCCGTCGATACCAAAATGCTTGCCCTGCGGCTTGTAGTATTCAATCAACGGAAGTGTTTTATCGCGGTACACCTGGATACGGTTCTCGATCACTTTCTTATTCTGGTCATCGACCCTACCCGATACTTTCCCACGGCTTAACAAACGATTGATCAGCTCCTGCTTCTCCACTTCAAGGCTCAGCATGCCGGCAATACCGGTCTCGTGCGCTTCCAGCATCACATCCAACGCTTTTGCCTGGTCCACGGTTCTCGGAAAGCCATCAAAAATAAAGCCCCGGGCTTCGCTGTGGTTTTCCAGAATTGTTTCAATCATTTTTACCACCAGGTGGTCGGGCACCAATTCGCCCTTGTCCATAAACTTTTTGGCCTCCACCCCTAACTCAGAACCGGCGGCAATTTCACTCCGTAAAATCTCTCCGGTCGACAAATGTATCAACCCGTAGGATTTTATCAGGAATTCAGCCTGGGTTCCCTTTCCTGCTCCGGGAGGGCCAAATAATACAATATTTAACATGTTGATTTTTGGTTATTTTTCGGTTATTCTTTTACGATTGAATATATGTCAATCAAATTTCGGCCATGCCCGTCGTAATCCAGTCCGCAGCCCACAATAAAATCATTCGGAATTTCAATTCCGACATACTTCAGGTCTACGTCCTTTTTAAGTGCATCAGGTTTCAAAAGCATAGTTGCCACCAATACTTCTTTCGGATTCATGCGTTTTAGCTGCTGCTGAATGTTGTCGATGGTAATCCCGGTATCCACAATATCTTCAAGTACTACCACCGTTCTTCCCTCAATGTTTTCATTCAACCCGATCAGTTCTTTCACCGCACCGGTTGTTTGGTCGCCAACATAAGAAGCCAGTTTTACAAACGAAATTTCGGATTCAACAAAGCTTATCCGTTTAAAAAGCTCGGCAGCAAACATAAACGATCCGTTCAGAATGCACAGAAAGAGCGGATTTTTACCTACCAGTTCGGCGTTCATTTCTTCAGCCATTTGTTCAACTACCGACTGAATCTTTTCGTGAGAAATGAATAACCCGAACTCTTTATCGTGAATTTTAACCCGCTTCATGAAAATCTTTGATTTTTATTAATACTTAAATTGCCTTAAATTCGCCTTGAAAATTTGGGCTACAAAATAACAAAAACAATTCGAGTATCAGAAAATAAAACTTAAATATGACACCAAAAGTTAGCATTATCATGGGCAGCACTTCCGATCTGAATGTGATGGAAAAAGCCGCCAAATTATTTGATGAATTCGAAATCCCTTTTGAGATCAATGCTTTGTCGGCCCACCGCACGCCGGAGGAAGTGGAAGTTTTTGCCAAAGGCGCTAAAGACCTTGGTATAAAAGTGATTATTGCGGGTGCCGGAATGGCTGCTCATTTGCCGGGGGTTATTGCCGCTATGACGCCGCTTCCGGTAATCGGAGTTCCCATCAATGCAAGCCTTTCGGGCTTCGACTCGGTCCTGGCCATTCTGCAAATGCCTCCCGGAATTCCGGTGGCAACCGTCGCCGTTAATGGTGCCATGAATGCCGCTATTTTAGCCGTACAAATGATGGCAACCGGCGACGAAGCACTGATGCAAAAAATGATACAATACAAGGAAGATCTGAAGAAAAAAATTGTGAAGGCCAACCAGGAGTTAGCCGAAGTTAAATTTAAGTTCAAGACAAACTAAGCGTAACAAAACATTTTTTCGTACATTTAACAGGGCGTAGTAATTTTTATCTGCGCCCTGTTTTGTATGAGAAAGCCCTTTCAAATACAACTGTTGTTTCTGTTTTTATCGCTTGCGTCGATAGCCTCTGAGAACCGCACCGCCGGAGCCCGTTCGGTGGCACTCTCGCATGCCAGCGTTTCCCTTGGCGATGCGTGGAGCACTTTTCACAACCAGGCCACGCTTACCGGTGTTTCCCAACTTTCAGCCGGGATCTATTACGAATCACGTTTTATGTTGGAAGAACTCTCACTGACTGCCGGAACTTTTTCGTCTCCCGTTTTTGGAGGCACTGCCGGAGTAAGCTTCTACCAGTTTGGAAAAGGAAACTACAAAGAATCAAAGTTGGGACTGGCCTTTGCCAAGCAGCTTTCAAAACGATTAAGCGCCGCCCTTCAACTCGATTACTTCTCGAACCGTTTCCCCGAAAACGACGGTGCCTTTGCTTTTTTTACCTTTGAGTGTGGGGCTCTTTACCAACTAAGCCGGGAATTGGCGTTAGGTGCTCATGTTTTTAACCCCGTACAAAATGGTTTTGAAACCTACTACGGCCCACAAAAAATGCCTTTTACCTACCGGCTGGGAGGCCATTATCAGCTTTCGGAAAATGTACTGCTAAGTGCCGAAGTTCAGAAATCTTCTGATTTCCCGGCGCAAATAAAATCAGGACTGGAGTTTATGCCGGTAAAAAATCTGGCCTTTCGACTGGGAGTTTCGGGCAAGCCCTTCAATTATTCGGGCGGAATCGGTTATTCTTTTGGAAATATTTCCACCGACTTTGCCTTTAGCTACCACGGCAACCTGGGGTTCACGCCCTCTGTTTCCATTCAATTTCATTTACAATGAAAAGAGCAGCCCGACATATCATCCTGGTTCTGCTTTGGGGTATTCCGTTTTTATCCGTTGGCCAGAATATTTCGCCGGACAAGATCATTGAAACCATCGTGGAATCGCAGCTTGAAAACATGGAAGAAGAGGCCGATGCAGCACTGATTATCGAAGACCTGGAACAACTGCTGAATGATCCGATCAACATTAACGCTACCACTCCCGACGAACTTTCAAAAATGTATCTGCTAAACAGCATTCAGATCAACAAGCTGTTGACATATGTGGATACCTATGGCCCGGTTTACTCCATTTTTGAATTGACGACCATCGACGGATTCACGCCGGAACTACTTCAGAAAATGCAGCTTTTTATTGTTTTCGGCCCTCCGGCAACAAGCCCCGCCTCGTTTAAAGAAGAAACCAAATACAAGCGACAGGAACTGCTGTTACGAAGCCTCGGAACCATCCAGAAAGCTCACGGATATCAGGCAAACGAAGAGAGAGTAAAACCCTACGAAGGAGACCGCTTCCGTTATTACAGCCGCTACCGCTTTGAAGCCGGCGACAAACTCTCCGCCGGACTGACCGCCGAAAAAGATCCGGGTGAAGCATTTTTAAAAGGCTCCAACAAACAGGGCTTCGATTTCTACTCGGGCAATGTAAGCATGAAGATCAACCCTGTTTTTGAGCGGATAACCGTGGGCGATTTCATTGTTCGCAGCGGACAAGGCCTGGTGCTTTGGCAAGGTTTCTCTCCCGGCAAATCAGCCGATGTTCCGGGAATCATGAAATACGGACAGGGAATCAGGCCCTATACTTCAGTGGATGAAAATCTTTATTTCCGCGGTGCAGCCACCAGTATTCAACTAAAAAAGAATACGATTCATCTTTTTGTTTCGCAAAAGAATGCCGATGCCAACCTGGACACAGATATTAACGAAACACCTGTTTTTACCAGCCTGCAAACATCAGGTTATCACCGTACCCAAAGCGAAATTGCCGATGAAAAATCAGTTAAATACCGAAATGCAGGAGTTGTTTTTTCTCGAACCTTTTCGAAACTGAAATTGGGAACCACTTTCATCTACCAGAATTTCAATAAACCATTTTCTCCGGGAGATCAATTGTACAATCACTTCAAATTTAAGGGAACAGAAAATTTCACCGGAGGAATCGACTACCTGTTTAGCTCCGGTAAGTACCAGTTGTTTGGCGAGGTCGCCGTTTCAAAATCGGGCGGAAAAGCCTTTTTGCAGGGAAGCATCATTCATCTGAATGACCGGCTGAATATAGCTGCACAATTCCGTCATTTCGATAAAAACTACCATGCATTGTGGGGGCAGGCCTTTTCCGAAAGCAGCACGGTTGCCAACGAAACCGGCTTTTACATGGGCATCCGCTTTCTTCCGGCCAAACGAATTACGTTAGCTGCCTATTCCGATTTTTACCGCTCGCCCTGGATTTCCTATACCACTGCCGGCCCCGCGTCGGGTTACGACATTTTTGCACAGGCCGACTTTCAACTTTCGGAAAAACTCAATTGCTACCTTCGGGTAAAGTCAGAAACCAAAGACCAGAAAAACAAAGCAGAGAAACTTTATGTGAATTTGCCCGAACGCACGCAGCGAATCAGGCTTCATGCTGAATATTTCATCACCGAAAAGCTGAGATGGAGCAGCCGGCTGGAGCACTCTTCGTTTCGTGGCAGCGAAAAAGAACACGGAATACTGGCTTACCAGGACCTACTGTACAAACCAACAAACATTCCGCTCAGCCTGTCTGGCAGGCTTGCCTGCTTCAACACGAGCGATTATGACGCACGCATTTACGCGTACGAAAACGACCTGCTTTATACTTTCTCGGTACCGGCTTTCTTTGGCAAAGGCTGGAGGACTTACCTCAATCTCAAATACAAAATTTCGGACCGGGCAGAGCTCTGGTTCAAGCTTGCCAACACGCACTGGACCGACCGCAACATCATCGGGTCGGGTTATAACGAGATAGCCGGGAAAGATAAAACCGAAGTAAAAATGCAGCTCCGGTTGAAATTTTAATTTTGAATGTGTTACTTTGCTGAGTTAAATCATCAAAAATGACGGGCTACAATTTCGATGACATTCGTCCTTATTACGATTCGGAAGTAAAGCAAAAGATGCGTTTACTACTGAAAGACAGGGTTTTTGACGAGGTATTAATGATCCTGTTCAAAAATCGTCCGAAAGTGGAAATGGTGAAATTTCAGCTGCGACGTATCAAAAGCGTCAAACAGCTGCAGGGTGTTTTTATTTATGACCTGCTGCACTGGCTGGTGGATAAAACCTCCAACGGGCTGAAATGTAGCGGAATTGATAAACTGGATAAGAAGAAACCTTATCTTTTTATTTCCAATCACCGCGACATTATCCTGGATGCCGCCCTTCTGAACGTACTCATTTTTGAACACGGGATGAATACCACGGAGATTGCCATCGGAGACAACCTCTTACAATACGAATGGATCGAACATACCGTAAAACTCAACCGTTCGTTTGTCATCAGAAGAAACCTTGCTCCGCGCGAATTAATGACCGCTTCACGAAAAGTGTCGCACTTTATCCGGAAGTCGATTACGGAGGATAAAATGTCGATCTGGATTGCCCAGCGTGAAGGCCGGACCAAAGACGGGAACGACAAAACCCAGGACAGTGTTCTTAAAATGCTCAACATGAGCAACAAAAACACCATCTCGGGAGGATTCAACGAGCTCAACATTGTACCGGTTTCCATCTCTTACGAAATTGAACCCTGTGGATTGGCTAAGCTGAAAGAGCTGATCAAAAAAGAACATTACGGCCAGCTAAAAACCAGCAAAGACGATCTGAAAAGTATGTCGATGGGAATGTTTGCACCCAAAGGAAGAATGCGTTTTGCCTTTGGCGACCCGATTGAAACACATTTTCCGCCGGCCGAGAACAACGAACAACGTAACAAATACATCCGCGACATTGCCGAAATGATCGATACGCAGATCTATAAAAACTTCAAGCTGTGGCCCAGTAATTACGTTGCTTACGACATGCTGATGCAGGAACACCGCTTCAAAGATAAATACACGGCCGAAGAGCAAAAGAAATTCGAAATTATGGTGGAACAAGCCATGGTTCATGTGGATTTTCCGGTTACCGATATCCAGGAACGCTTTCTGAAATTATACGCCAACCCGGTGATCAACAAACTTAAAGTGAAGAATATCTAATATGCGTTCTGTTATTTGGGACTGGAACGGAACGTTGCTCAACGATCTGGACTTTTGTATTTCAACCATCAATCAGCTTCTTGAAAAAAGAGGCCTCAATTTGTTGGACCACGTTCAGTACAAGGATGTATTTTCGTTTCCCGTAAAAGATTATTATACCACCATCGGGTTCGATTTCAGCAAAGAAGATTTTTCGATTCCGGCCCGCGAGTTTATCGACTTGTACAACAACGGGGTGAAAAACTGCGTTTTACACAGCCAAACCCACGCCGTCCTCGACTTTTTCAAAAACGCGGGGAAACGGCAGTTCGTGCTTTCGGCCATGCAACAAAATATGCTGCACCAAACGCTCGATCACCAGAATATTCTCAACTATTTTGAAGGAATTGCAGGGTTAAACGACCACTATGCTGCCTCTAAAATTGAACGGGGAGAACAATTGATTGAATTGTACCAGATTCGAAAAGAAAATGCGGTTATGATCGGGGATACGATTCACGACTACGAAGTAGCCGAAAAACTGGGAATTACCTGCATTCTGATTGCCAACGGACATCAGTCGAAAGAAAGACTGAAAAGCACAGGAGCCTTTGTTGCCGATAAGCTGGAAGATCTGATGGATCCTGAATTTCTCCAATTACTGCCTTAAACTACCAGCCAAACGATTCGCGCTTTTTGATATCGCGGATAAATAACTGGAGGCTGGTTTTGCCACGGTATTCATTTTCGTTGATCGAGTAGCAAATATCGAAAGGAGAACCGGAAGTGATCAGATCGTAGGCATCCGACTGGTTAAAAGCGATCCCGGGGAAAATACCGGAATTTACATCGGGCTCTACCAAATCCAGTTTCAGGTGTTCTTTGTTTTTCCCTACGCAGCGGCTGGTTCCGGCATCAAAAACATCTTCCGTAACAAATACCGGCATCATATTGTGTGGCCCGAAAGGCGCAAACTGCTTTAGTATGCGAAAAAAACGCGGGGTAATTTCACTCAGCGTAATTTTTGCGTCAATTTCAATCGACTGAATTTGTTGCTGATCGGTAATCTGACGCGTAACAATTTCTTCGAAGCGCTTTTTAAACTCCGGAATGTGTTCGATTTTCATGGTAAGCCCGGCGGCATACATGTGGCCTCCGTACGACTCCAATAAATCGCTGCACTGCCCGATGGCTTCGTACAAATCGAAATCGCGTACCGACCGGGCCGATCCGGTAGCCAGTCCGTTCGATTCGGTAAGAATAACCGTTGGCCGGTAATAGTATTCAGTAACACGCGAAGCTACAATCCCAACAACCCCTTTGTGCCAGTCGCGGTTATACAAAACCGTACTGTTCATCGCTTTTAGCTCCGCACTGTTTTCAATGGTATCCAGCGCTTCCTGGGTTATGTCGCGGTCCAGCGTTTTCCGGATTTCATTAAACGAGTCAATCTCTTCCCCCAAAAGGTCCGACTTATCCACATCATCAGAAACCAGGATTTGCACCGATTTCTTTCCGTGCTCGATCCTTCCCGAAGCATTTAAACGCGGGCCAATCTTAAAAACAATATCACTGATGGTAATGTCGCTGCCGTTGATTCCGGCGAAATTGATAATGGTTTGCAAACCCACTCCCGGATCCGAATTCAGTTTCTTCAGTCCGTAGTAAGCCAGCACCCGGTTCTCGCCTGTAATGGGCACAATGTCGGCTGCAATACTCACTGCCACCAGGTCGAGCAGGTCGTAAATTTCTTCATGGTCAATCTCGTTTTTGATACTGAAAGCCTGTAACAATTTAAAACCAACCCCACAACCTGAAAGTTCTTTGTAAGGATATTCGCACCCAGGCTGTTTGGGATCCAGCACAGCTACTGCGTTTGGCACCCGATCTCCTGGGTTGTGATGATCGCAGATAATAAAGTCGATCCCAAGTTCTTTGGCTTTTTCAATCTTCTCAACCGCTTTAATTCCGCAGTCGAGCGCAACAATCAGCGTCACTCCGTTTTCGGCAGCGTATTCAATGCTTTTGGGCGAAATCCCATAACCTTCGCTGTACCTGTCGGGGATGTAATATTCAATCTCTTTGATTCTTTCTTTCAGGAAAAGATACATCAGGGCCACGGAAGTAGTGCCGTCCACATCGTAATCGCCGTAAACAATCACTTTCTCCTGTTTTTCAATGGCTCTCTCCAGACGTTCCACCGCTTCCTTCATATTTTTCATCAGAAACGGATCGTGCAGATCACTTAGGCGGGGACGAAAAAAAGCTTTGGCTTCGTTGTAGGTTTTAATACCCCGGTCGACCAGCAGGCGGGCGATTACCATGTTTACGTTCAACGCAGCGGAAAGGTGTTTTACCTCGTTTTGGTCGCCTTGTTTTTTAAAGTTCCAGATTTTCTCCATTCCGCGTTTTTGTTGATTCCTGAAAAGAAGTTAGCAAAGATACAAAATGCCTGTTCATATAGAAAAAAAACCTAAAATTGTCCGATTATTTTTTCAACACTGCTACAAAGCCAAATACATCCGGGAAAAAGGGTTTTGTATCTGTTCTCATCCGGATGAAACCGGCAGGCGATTCATGAACACTATGTTATCGTTTAAAAACTTTGGCGGCATTTCGCAAACAGGAAAAAGGACGAGCAACTTGTTTTATTATCTTTGCCGAAATTTTTGCAAACATTCAGCAAGTTACCTCTTTGTTTCCGGCAAAACCGCTTGAATTTTCCGGCAGAAGAGGAACAAAAACAGATTATAAAATGAGTCACCAGGAATTAAGCGAACAGGAGTTAATCAGAAGAAATTCGTTGCAAAAAATGCGGGAATTGGGTGTTGATCCCTATCCTGCTGCACAGTATCATGTAAACACTACTTCTGCCGCTATAAAAAATAACTACAAGGAAGAAGACAATAATTTCCAGGATGTTGTGATTGCCGGACGACTGATGAACCGCCGCATCATGGGAAAAGCAGCATTTGCCGAAATTCAGGATCAGGAAGGGCGTATTCAGATTTACATAAACCGCGATGAAATTTGTACAGGAGAAGACAAAACCCTGTACAACGAGGTATTCAAAAAGCTGCTTGATATTGGCGACATTATCGGGGTAAAAGGCTTTGCTTTTATTACGCAGATGGGCGAGCTTACCGTTCATGTAAAAGAGCTTACCGTGCTAAGCAAATCACTGCGGCCGCTTCCGGTGGTTAAAGAAAAAGAAGGAAAAACATTTGATGCATTTACCGATCCGGAACAGCGTTACCGGCAGCGTTATGTCGACCTGATCGTGAATCCGCAGGTGAAAGACACCTTTGTAAAACGGACAAAGATCTACAACGCCATGCGCCAGATGTTCAACGAATACGGCTACCACGAAGTGGAAACGCCGATTTTGCAGCCGATTCCGGGAGGCGCTGCTGCCCGCCCGTTTATTACGCACCACAACGCGCTGAACATGCCTTTGTACATGCGTATTGCCAACGAGCTTTACCTGAAACGACTGATTGTGGGTGGCTTTGAAGGCGTTTACGAGTTTGCAAAAGACTTCCGCAACGAAGGGATGGACCGCACGCATAACCCGGAATTCACCGTAATGGAGATTTACGTGGCTTACAAAGACTACAAGTGGATGATGGAGTTTACCGAGGAGATTTGCGAACGTGTGGCGCTGGCCTTGCACGGAACAACCAAAGTTCAGCTGGGTGAGCATATTATCGACTACAAAGCTCCGTTCCCACGTGTGACCATGACTGATGCAATTAAAGAACATACCGGTTACGATATCTCCGGAAAGTCGGAAACTGAGCTGCGCGAGATTTGCGACAAACTCGGCATTGAAACCGACGAGACAATGGGGAAAGGAAAACTGATCGACGAGATATTTGGCGAAAAATGTGAGCACAATTACATCCAGCCGACATTTATTACCGACTACCCGGTTGAAATGTCGCCGCTTACCAAAAAACACCGCGACAACCCGGAACTGACCGAACGTTTTGAGCTGATGGTAAACGGGAAAGAGCTGGCCAATGCTTACTCTGAGCTAAACGACCCGATCGACCAGCGCGAACGTTTTGAAGACCAGCTGAAACTTTCGGAAAAAGGCGACGACGAAGCGATGTTTATCGATCAGGACTTCCTGCGTGCGCTGGAATACGGGATGCCTCCTACATCGGGAATGGGTATTGGCATGGACCGCCTGACTATGTTTATGACCAACAGCCCGTCGATCCAGGATGTGTTGTTCTTCCCGCAAATGAAACCGGAGAAAAAAGCCGTTGAGTTGTCGGAAGACGAGAAAGTGGTTTTCGAGCTGCTGAAAGAAACTTCACCGATCGACCTGAACGACTTAAAAGCGAAATCGGAACTCAGCAACAAAAAATGGGACAAAGCCATAAAAGGACTGACCAGCAAAAAAGTGGCAAAAGTAGAGAATGCCAATGCCGGATTAACTGTTTCATTGCTATAGACAAAAATAAAACCAGATAATAGCAGGGCCTCTTCATCAGTTGATGGAGGGGCTTTTTTTGTTTTGGATACTGGATGTTTAGATGCGTGATACTGGATTAGGAATTTGGAAAACCTTGATTTTGGAATATCGGGTTGAAAGCTTTGAAATAAAGGGCAAACTTTCCTTGACTGAGCAGCGCGCCTCAATCCATCCTCGGGGATTTTCAGAAATTCGCTAACTACGTTAACGATTTTGCTTCAGACCCCGGTAACTTAGTATTTACACGAAAATAAGAATTTTGCGAGGCCTCGGGCTTGGCCCCTAATCTTAAAGGGGGCATTTTTGATGAAAATGCGCCAGTTTTCTGTTGTAAATTCTCGCTTTAATTACTTACTTCGTACATCATTAAGCCTCTTTAGCTCAGCTGGTAGAGCAGCTCATTCGTAATGAGCAGGTCGCGGGTTCGAGTCCCGTGAGAGGCTCACGAACGGGAAGAGAAGCCTGTCCCGATGAAAATCGGGAAGTCCCGTGAGAGGCTCAAAAATTTTGTTACGACTGCCTTCACATTATGAAGGCTTTTTATAATAAAGAAATCCGAAGAACACAGACCTTCCCTTTCTGCGGCTTACTACCCCAGGCGACAAAAAAGGGAAATATCTCTGTTTCATAGAAACCGGTACTTTTTTATCCATCATGTTTTACATCCTGATAGCTCAAAAACAACACTATTGCAATCACAATCACCATCAGGACACCGTATGCGATAAGTGCTCCCATGATTTTTAAGTTTTAAACGTTTTTATCCGCTACACGAGCCGGATATTCCATTACGCTTCGATTTATCCATTCATTACACTTCTCTTACAAAGTGCCTCTCGCACTCACTTATACGAAGAATACGTACAGCAGGGTTCCTTTGCCGGAAAAATCAACCAATTTATCTCCGGGGTTGCGGGCCGACATTTGCACAACCACAAGTAATGCAAACAGACGCAAAGATTACCTTTTCCCGGTTTTCCGAATAACGCAAATAATTTACCTGGCTTTTAAATGGCCAATACTCTCGGATTGAACGACTGTTTACTTGACTTTTTAACTGATATTCGCTAAATTAGTTAACGTTTTTTAACAAAATTACACGTTTTCGAATACTGACAGGAACACTGTACCGGTCTTTTTGAGAAAACATTTCGGCCATAACCGGGACCTTCAGGGATAGATTAATCCCGAATGAAATAGCAACCAAAGTACAACGCCTGGCCTTAATTCGCCAGGCAAACTTCAAACAGCATAAAGTAAAAGCCTTTCGCCACTTTTGGCGGGAGGCTTTCTATTTCCCAAAAGTGAAGCACAAAAAAAGGGCTGTCAAACGACAACCCTTTTATTTATTTCTTTAGCTTCGAATTAAGCATTCAACGAATAACGGTCAAAAGCTGTTACTGTCAACTCAGCATCGTTTTGCTTCAGGAAATCTTTGATGGAGATTTTTCCATCTTTCACGTAAATCTGGTTCAAAAGCGTTACGTCTTTGTACCATTTGTTCAGTGAACCCATAGCGATCTTTTCGATCATCTCTTCAGGTTTACCTTCGTTACGGTATTTTTCTTTCGCAAAAGCAAGTTCTTTATCGATTTCAGCTTGTGGAATAGAAGACTCGTCAACTGCAAGCGGAGCCATAGCTGCTACCTGCATAGCCACATCTTTTCCTACCTGAGCTTCCACTTCTTTGTTGAAACTTACCATTGTAGCCAGTTTGTTTCCTGGGTGGATATAACCAACTACAGCTGCATCGCTCAAACATTTATAGTACGAAAGTTCCAGTTTTTCGCCTGTTACACCGGTTTGTTCAGTTACCAATGCTTCAATGGCAGTTCCGTCAAGCTCAATGGCTTTCAGAGCGTCCAGGCTTTCCACTTTATTTTCGAGTGCTGCATTCAGAATTTTCTCAGCAAATGCAACAAAGCTTTCGTTCTTAGCTACGAAGTCGGTTTCGCAGTTCAGTACAACCAATGCACCGAATTTGCCATCTTCAGTAACTTTCGACAGAGCAACACCTTCAGCAGCGTCGCGGTCTGCACGTTTGTGAGCAATCAGTTTTCCTTTTTCGCGGATAATTTCGAGTGCTCTTTCAAAGTTACCTTCGGCTTCCGCCAGGGCATTTTTGCAATCCATCATCCCTGCACCGGATACTTTACGCAGTTTAACTACGTCAGCTGTTGTAAAAGACATATGATAAAATCTTTTTAAAGTTTATAGAATGTTAACCTTACTCGTCGTCGTCAGAAGTTTCTTCGTCATCAACGTCTTCATCGTCGTCCGAATCTTCGTTAACAGCTTTCGCTGCTTTTTTACCGGAAGCAACATCTGCGTCTTCTTTCTCCTTCTCAACTTTGCGTTCGCCCAATCCTTCACGGATAGCATCACACATAGCTCCAACAATCAGTTTAATTGACTGAGAAGCATCGTCGTTGGCAGGAATTACAAAATCAACATCTTCAGGGTTCGAGTTGGTATCAACAATCGCAAATACGGGGACTCCCAGTTTCTGAGCTTCACGAACAGCGATTTTTTCTTTCAATACGTCAACAACAAAAAGGGCTGCTGGTAAACGGGTAAGGTCAGAGATTGAACCCAATACTTTTTCCAGTTTAGCACGCTGCCTTGTGATCTGCAGTTTCTCACGTTTTGAAAGGTTATCCCAACTGGTGTCCTTCATCATTTTGTCGATGGAGATCATTTTTTTCACCGCTTTGCGGATGGTTGGGAAGTTGGTAAGCATACCACCAGGCCAGCGTTCAGTAACGTAAGGCATTCCTACCGCTTTTACTAAGTCTGAAACCAGTTCTTTGGCTTGCTTTTTAGTAGCAACAAACAAAACTTTACGACCCGATTTTGCAATTTGCTTAATGGCAGCCGCAGCTTCGTCGATTTTAACTACTGTTTTTTGCAGATCGATGATGTGGATTCCGTTTTTCTCCATGAAGATATAAGGCTCCATGTTGGGATTCCACTTTCTTTTCAGGTGACCAAAATGTGCACCTGCTTCCAATAATTCTTGAAAATTTGTTCTTGGCATCTGTTTACTTTTTCTATGTTCTAAAAGCAACCGCTGGGTAGCCCCGAAACCCCGGAGATCTCAGCCGTTTTAGATCCATATAAGTGAATAATAATATAAATATTAACGTTTTGAGAACTGGAACCGTTTTCTTGCTTTTGGCTGACCTGGTTTCTTTCGTTCCACTACGCGCGGATCCCTTGTAACAAATCCGGCAGCTTTTAATTGTGGTCTTGACTCAGGATCAATTTCCATTAAAGCACGGGTGATAGCCAAACGCAGCGCTTCTGCCTGTCCTTTTGGGCCACCGCCATCAAGGTTCACTTTGATATCGTATTTTTCAGAAACCTGAAGCAAGTTCAGTGGTTGCAATACGATGAACTGCAAAATTTCTGACGGGAAGTATTCTTTCAGTTCCCTTTTGTTGATGGTAATGTTTCCTTTACCTTCGCTAACGTAAATACGAGCAACT
Organism: Draconibacterium sp.; assembly: GCA_047971205.1. GTDB lineage: Bacteria > Bacteroidota > Bacteroidia > Bacteroidales > Prolixibacteraceae > Draconibacterium. Next base: position 12,381 of record JBKDZK010000314.1, on the reverse strand, counting down.
GCTGTTTTTCTACGTCCTAATGAATTAATTACTTCCATCTTGTTTATTTAGTTTTTAAATCAACAATTTTTGGTTGCTGCGCAGCATACTTGTGTTCAGCACCAATAACTACATGCAAGTTACCGTACAGTTTGCGGCCCAGTTTGTTTTTAGGCAACATACCTTTTACGGCTTTTTCCACCAGGCGCTCCGGATATTTAGCAAGAATTTCCAGAGGATTTTGAAAACGCTGTCCGCCCGGGTAACCTGAGTGACGTACGTATTGTTTGTCGCTCATTTTTTTACCAGTCAATACAACTTTTTCAGCATTGATCACGATTACGTTATCCCCACAGTCAACGTGCGGAGTAAAATTCGGCTTGTTTTTACCTCTTAGCATTTTTGCCACTTCACTGGCCAAACGCCCCAAAACAAGTCCTTCAGCATCAATAAGAACCCACTCTTTGTTAACGGTTTCTTTATTCGCCGAAATTGTTTTATAGCTAAGTGTGTCCACTTTAAACTTCTTTTTTTGTATTCTACACTTCTGACCTTCCCTCAGCTTTAACCGATTGCCTCAACGGAATTTTTCGACAACAGCACTTACATCAAGAAAATCAATTACTTACACTCCTTATAAATAAGGATAATAATCGGGACTGCAAAAGTATTTTCTTTTTTTGGAAATGCAAAGAAATAAATGTCAAATTTTCATGCACTTAGCGTCGTTTCGCATAAAATTAACATAAACACGCTTCCATTGATTTTCAAAACATTAATACACCCTTCTTTCTACGAAGAAATACTAGGGAAACAACCGGGCTCAATGTCCCAGCTGAAGTAATTTCGCTGCTGAATAATCTTCTTGTTTTTTGACCGTTATCTACTAAATCGAAAACACGAAACAACAAGAAGGATGTGAATAAAACGGGGCAAGACTTCTGAAACAGCCCTTTAATTTACTTACATTTGTTGACCGGCAGATGAACGGATAAGCATGAAAAAGCAAAGACCCAAAAAATTAAAAAAGCGATTTATGAACTCGTGGATGACTTCACTGGTAAGCATTACACTGGTTTTGGTATTGATGGGTCTGCTAAGCTTAATATTACTGAACACCCGCCGCTTGTCGGAATATGTGCGCGAGCAAATCGGGTTCACCCTGGTACTGAAAGAAAACCTGAAGGAAACCGAGGTCCTTCGCCTGCAAAAGACACTAAATGCCAGCGACTACGTAAAGTCAACCCGCTTTATTAACAAGGAAGAAGCAGCCGAGGAATTAACCCGGCAACTGGGCGAAGATTTTTCCGGATTTCTGGGCTACAACCCGCTTTTTGCATCGCTCGACGTAAAACTCTATGCCCCGTACACACAAAACGACAGCTTGGTTATGCTGGAGCAAAAGTTCCTCGACTACCCGCAGGTAACCGAAGTTTACTACCAAAAAAACCTGGTCACATTAATCAATGACAATGTTCAAAAAATAAGTTTGATCATCCTGATTGTAAGCTCACTGCTAACCTTTATTTTCTTCGGGCTGATCAACAATACTATTCGTTTACTGATCTATTCGCAGCGCTTTATAATTAATACCATGCAAATGGTTGGCGCCAGCAGGAATTACATCCGAAAACCTTTTCTGAAAAGAAGCATTGGGCTGGGAGCCGTTGGCGCGCTACTTGCCAACATCATTTTACTGGCCGGGATCTACACTTACAAAAAAGAACTTTATGGTCTTATTTCAGAAAACGACCTGAAGGTTGTTCTGTATGTTGTAGCCATTGTTTTTGCCCTTGGCTTTATTATCTCCCTGCTATCGACATGGCTTGCGCTCAACAAATTCCTGCGATTGAAATTTGACGAGTTATTTTATTAACTATCTTTACGCACCAATTTATCCGAAATATGGCTAAAAGAACAAAAGAATCAAAAGATACAGCGGGATTTGCCCTCGGAAAAGAGAACTATAAATTAATGGCTATTGGATTTGCCATCATTATCTTAGGTTTTATCCTGATGGCAGGTGGCGGCAGTCATGATCCCAATGTTTTCAGTGAAGAAATTTTCAGCTTTCGCCGAATTACGCTGGCACCGATTCTTCTTTTCATCGGGTTTGTTTTTGAGATCTACGCCATTATGAAAAAACCCAAAGAGGAAGAATAAACGGGCCGATGAACGAACTCCAGGCACTTCTACTCGGAATTATCCAGGGACTTACTGAATTTCTACCTATCAGCTCAAGCGGACACCTTGAAATGGGGCATGCTTTGCTGGGTATACACGAAGGCAACAACCTGCTGTTTGTGCTTGTTGTGCATGTTGCCACCGTTCTAAGTACACTGGTTGTATTCCGGAAAGACATTAAAATTTTATGTCAGGATTTGTTTGAATTCAAATGGAACCAATCAACTCAGTACATCGCCAAGCTACTTTTATCTTCGGTTCCCATTGTAATCATCGGTCTCATTTTCAAGAAGCAAATCGAAGGTCTTTTTACCGGTAATCTCTTACTGGTGGGCTGTATGTTGCTGGTTACTGCCGCATTACTTACACTGACTACTTTCGTAAAGAAAAGTGATGGCAAAATCACTTACAAAAACGCATTCATAATAGGCATCGCGCAAACGCTGGCCATTTTACCCGGTATTTCCCGCAGCGGATCTACCATTGCCACCGGTCTTTTATTAAAAGGCAAAAAAGAGGATGTCGCCCGTTTTTCATTTTTGATGGTACTTCTCCCCATTCTCGGAGCATTGGGTTACGACGTAATAAGAGAAGGAGTTGTTTTTGCCGAAGTCAACATTAAAAACCTGGCGATTGGGTTTGTAGCAGCCTTTCTTTCCGGCTTGCTGGCCTGCTCCTGGATGATAAAAATAGTAAAACGAGGCAAACTGATTTATTTCGCCGTTTATTGCGCGCTTATGGGACTTATTGCTATCTTTGCAGCTTGATTTTCAAGAACTTTAATCCAATGCTCTGAAATTCAGAGAATTACGTATGCCCGAATTTAAAAACAAATATGACTTCCCTGCCGGAGAGATTTTATTGTTTGACAAAGATTTGAAATGGACTTCGTTTGATCTGGTAAACAAGGTCCGTTATGAACTTTGCCGGAAACTGGGCATTAAAAAGCTAAAAGTAGGGCACGCCGGAACACTCGATCCGCTGGCTACCGGGCTAATGATTTTATGTACCGGGAAAGCCACCAAAAAAATAGAGGAAATTCAATACCAGGAAAAAGAATACCTGGCTACATTGAAATTAGGCGCCACAACTCCTTCGTTTGATTTGGAAACCGAAGAAGACAGCTCAGCCGACTATAGCCATGTAACTCCTGAAATGCTGGATGAAGTTTTAAAGACATTTATTGGCGAGATCGATCAGGTTCCACCCATCTTTTCAGCAGTTAAAGTAAAGGGGAAGAGGGCTTTTGATTATGCCCGAAGTGGAAAGGAGATAGAACTTCAACCCAAAAAAATTGTTATTAAAGAGATCAAAACAGAGCAGTTTGATTTACCCTATATAAAACTAAGGGCTACTTGCGGCAAAGGGACTTACATCAGGTCTCTGGCGCGTGACATAGGAAAAGAATTAAATTGCGGGGCTTATTTAACTGCCCTGGCACGGACAAGAATAGGCAGTTTTGGATTGGATGATGCGTTTAATGTAAATTTTTTTCTGGAAAATTTAACTTTAGATGAATCAAAATGAAATTTCAGCCGTATAACGGAACTCTGAATAAAAAAACCAATTATCTGTACTATTTTTGTCAATCACTTAAAAAAGAATTACTTAAAAAGAGAAGCATATGAAGTTATCAAAATTCAAGTATGAGTTAAATCCAGAAAGAATTGCCTTACATCCGGCCGACAATCGAGATGAGTCGAAACTGATGGTTTTGAACAGGGCTACCCGGACCATCGAACATCGCTTGTTCAAAGATGTGCTTGACTATTTTGATGATCAAGATGTAATGATTTTCAACGACACCAAAGTTTTCCCTGCTCGTTTGTATGGGAACAAGGAAAAAACCGGTGCCGAAATCGAAGTATTTTTACTGCGCGAACTCAACCGCGAACAACGCCTTTGGGACGTGTTGGTTGATCCTGCCCGGAAAATCCGTATCGGCAACAAGCTGTACTTTGGCGACGACGATCTGCTGGTGGCCGAGGTGATAGACAATACAACATCGCGCGGACGTACACTTCGTTTCCTGTTCGACGGTCCGTACGACGAGTTCAAGAAAACACTTTATAGTTTGGGAGAAACGCCGCTCCCAAAAGTAATTAACCGCCAGGTTCAACCCGAAGATAAAGACAGGTACCAAACGATTTTTGCCAAGCACGAAGGCGCTGTAGCTGCCCCAACTGCCGGACTGCACTTTAGCCGCGAGCTGATGAAACGTTTGGAGATTAAAGGAATTGATTTTGCCTACGTAACACTGCATGTCGGACTGGGTAACTTCCGTAGCGTGGACGTGGAAGACCTTACCAAGCACAAAATGGATTCAGAACAGATTTGGATTCGCCAGGAAGCCTGCGACGTGGTAAACAATGCGAAGGAAAACAAGCGAAATGTTTGTGCCGTTGGGACTACTGTAATGCGTACGCTGGAGAGTTCTGTTTCTACACAAAGCCATTTAAAACCTTACGAAGGCTGGACCAATAAATTTATTTTCCCGCCTTATGAGTTTAGTGTGGCAAACTCTATGATAACCAACTTTCATCTTCCTTATTCAACTTTGTTGATGATGGTGGCTGCATTTGGGGGCTATGATTTTGTTATGGATGCTTATAAAGCAGCAACAAAAGAAGGCTACCGCTTTGGAACTTACGGCGACGCAATGCTGATTATCTAATTAACATTGCCGGAAAATATACAAGCCGCGACTGTTTATCAGTATCGCGGCTTTTTTTATGTTGCCGCAAAGCCCCAAAAGCTTCTACAAGTTCACCAACACTTTATAATACGTGAATTTACAGCGTTTATCCGGATCAAACTGATAATACGCAATGGCTATCCGGCAGATATCCTGAATCACGGAATAGATACTTGAAACCTCCATTCTGCCGTATTTATTGAGCTCTGCATCGCTCTCGAGCGCCTTGAAACAATCCTCGCACTCATCCACACGCCCCGCACAAACCAGGATTTTATCAAATAATGAATCCATGGTACCCTTATCCGTAATTCGCTGCCGTGCGTCTTCATCAAGATTGCCGGCAAAGGTTTCCAGAAATTTATAAAGGCTGAATAGAATCCAGACTATCTGAATAGTGCTTGTCGATCGTATCATCTATCCAAATATTCAGCGAAGTGGCATATTCAGGATCCCATTCTTTTCGCAAAATGCTTAGTTCGTAAATGTTCTCTCTGAAGGTTCGGGCAATTCTCTGACACGCTAAAATCGTGGCCGTACTGGTTGGGCAAACGGTTAGAATTTCCATAAAAAGTTATTTTGTAGTTAGTAGATATAACAAAGCTACGGACTACAAAACAATTACATCAAATCACAAAACCTTTATTTTCAATGTTTTGCAACTATGTTGCGCAACATAGTTACGCAACATCTTCATTTGAACATATGGTACTAAAAATAAACAGAAAAAATGCCGATAAAAAGACAGAGTTACCTCAGTCCTATTTATGCCTCTTTTTCAACTCTCTTACAATATCTTCGATCCGGTATCCTTTGTGGGTAAGCAGAACAATCAGGTGATAGAGCAGGTCTCCTGCCTCGTAAATAAAGTTTTCATCGTCGTTGGCCATGGCTCCGATGATGGTTTCCACCGCTTCCTCCCCTACTTTCTGGGTAATTTTCCGCGTTCCTTTCTGAAACAAGGAAGTGGTGTAAGAACCTTCGGGCATTTCGGCCTTGCGTTTATCGATAAAATCCTGGAGATAGCTTAAAAACTGAATATCGTTTCCGGTGTTGGTTTCTTCAAAACAAGTATCAGCGCCGGTATGGCAAACCGGGCCAACAGGGTCTACCTTTATCAGCAAGGTATCGTTATCGCAATCTATTGCAATGGAAACCACCTTCAGAAAGTTTCCCGATTCTTCTCCTTTGGTCCACAAACGATTTTTGGTACGGCTAAAAAAAGTCACTTTCCCAATTCCCATTGTTTTTGAAAGGGCTTCTTCATTCATAAAACCCAGCATAAGTACTTTTTGGGTTTCGGCATCCTGAATGATGGCCGGAATAAGTCCGTCCATTTTATTAAAATCGATAGCTGATACTGCTGTTAACGTCTTCATTGATTCATATTTACTGCGAAGTTAAGCATCGTAAGCCTAACGAACCACAATTCCTTTTTCTTTTAAATACTTTTTAAGTACCGGGATCGGTATCTCGTTGTAGTGAAAAATACTGGCCGCCAAGCCGGCATCCGCTTTCCCTTCGGTAAAAACATCCACGAAATGCTCTTTTTTACCTGCTCCACCCGATGCAATAATCGGTATTTTCAACATGTCGGCCATGCGCGAAAGCTGCTGATTGGCAAAACCATTTTTGGTTCCGTCGTGGTTCATCGAGGTGAACAGTATCTCTCCTGCCCCGCGGTCTTCAGCCTCTTTGGCCCACGAAAAAAGCTCCTTGTCGGTTGGAATACGACCGCCGTTCACAGTAACCGTCCAGTGGTCGTTCTCGTCGCCCCGTGCATCGATTGCTACCACCACAAACTGGCTTCCAAAATTCAAAGCCAGCTCGTCGATCAGTTTCGGATTACGCACAGCTGACGAGTTGATGGAAATTTTATCGGCCCCAGCACTTAGCAATTTTTCGGCATCCGCAAGTTCGCTGATTCCTCCCCCAACGGTAAACGGGATATTCAAATGTGCTGCAATGCGTTTTACCAGTTCCACAAAAGTTTTTCGACCTTCGTGCGTGGCTGTAATATCCAGAAAACACAATTCATCGGCGCCTTCGGCAGCGTATTTTGCTCCCAACTCCACGGGGTCGCCCACCTCCTGAATATTCACAAAATTGACTCCTTTAACGGTTTGCCCGTTACGGATGTCCAGACATGGTATGATTCTTTTTGCCAGCATACTTAAGTTCAAAGTAGAAGGTTCAGAGTTTAAAGTATAAACCGTTCTATTTCCTTCAAAGTTATCCGATTCTCGTAGATTGCCTTACCGGTTATCACACCCGGCACGCCCATTTCATCCAATTTTAATATATCGTCCATGGAAGCAATGCCCCCGCTGGCTATAATTTCAACTTTGGGAAGCTCCGTCATTATCTGTTCATAAAGGTCAAAAGCCGGCCCGCTCAACATTCCGTCGCGACTGATATCGGTCGAAATTACTTTTGAAATCCCCTGCTCATGGTACTCTTTTATAAACCCGACAACCGGAAGTTCGGTTGACTCCAGCCAGCCACTTACTGCTATTTTTCCATCTTTTGCATCGGCTCCCAGGATAATTTTTTCGCTGCCGTATTTTTCCAGCCAGATCAAAAATGTCTCTTTCTGCTTTACGGCAATACTTCCACCGGTAACCATTGAAGCACCCGAGTTAAAGGCAATCTCCAGGTCTTTATCGGCTTTTAATCCTCCACCAAAGTCGATTACCATGTTTGTTTTGGCGGCAATGGTTTCCAGCACCTTGTAGTTCACAATATGCTGCGCTTTTGCCCCATCGAGGTCTACCAGGTGCAAACGCGAAATACCGGCGTCTTCAAACATCTGCGCCACCTCCAGGGGGTTTTCGTTGTACACCGTTTTCTGGTTGTAATCTCCCTGCGAAAGCCGCACACATTTCCCTTCTATCAGATCAATGGCCGGGATGATTTCTATTTTTTTATCCATCATTTCTTTTTATAAACGTCACCTCTTGCTCCAGCCGATATCACTAAAATCAGCAATTCTCCTTCAACTATTTTATACAAGATCCTTATTCTCCCAATTCGAAGACGTATAAGACTCTCTTCTCCTTTCATCTTCTTAATATCCAGTTGTGGATGAGCAAAAGGATTTTCCTTCAAATACTCCAGTTTTTCTCTGATAATTTTTTTCTCGGGTGGAGTTCGTGATTTCAGAATTTTACTGCCTTTTTATGGATTTTAATGGTGTACATCAAAGGGTGTCTTTCACGTCATCCCAGTCTTCAAAATCAGAGAGGTCTTTTTTCTCTAATTTATCCTGTACAGCATACCAGGCTTTTTCCTCTTCGGCGGAGAGTCCATCCGGATCTTCATCATAAATACGAAAGCTTCCCTTTGGCAAACGCCGCAGTAGGTCGCGAAAAGCATCGTACACTTTGTCTGATATTTCAATCGTAATGGACTTCATTCTTTTTATTATTCTACAAATCTACAACATCCGGTTTATCCTTCCAAAATCATTTTTAAAACTGCCTGCGCCGTTACCTGGCGGTTGTAGGCTTCTTCCACTACAATAGAATTGGGGCTGTCAATTACTCCGTCGGTTACCACCACATTGCGACGCACTGGCAAACAGTGCATAAATTTCGCTTCGTTGGTTAATGCCATTTTGGCCTCATCAACGGTCCAGCCAAAGTCTTTTGAAAGAATCTGCCCGTAATGCGTATACGACGCCCAGTTTTTGGCATACACAAAATCGGCCCCCTCGAAGGCTTTTTTCTGATCGTATTCCACTTTTACATCTCCCATAAACTCGGGGGCCAATTCGTAACCTTCGGGATGGGTCACTACCAGTTCGTAGTCGGTTTCGCGCATCCATTCCACAAACGAGTTGGCTACCGCCTGCGGCAATGCCCGCGGATGCGGCGCCCAGGTTAGCACCACTTTGGGGCGATCCACTTTTTTGTACTCTTCAATGGTCACCAGGTCGGCATAACTTTGCAGCGGATGACGGGTAGCACCTTCCATGCTAACCACCGGAACTCCTGCATAATCAACAAACTGGGTCAGGATCCGCTCCGAATAATCGGCCTCTTTATCTTCGAACTTCGCAAAAGCCCTTACTCCAATCACATCGCAATATTTTCCGATTACCGGAATCGCCTCGCGTAAATGTTCCGCATTTTTACCGTCCATTACAACTCCCATTTCCGACTCCAGCTGCCAGCTGTCTTCGGTAACATTCAGCACCATGGTATTCATTCCCATGTTCATGGCCGCTTTTTGTGTACTTAAACGCGTACGTAAACTGGAATTAAAGAACACCAACACCATGGTTTTATTTTTCCCAAGGTGTTGAAATCCGTATGGGTTTTTCTTGACTTCAAATGCGGTTTCAATCGCTTTCTCAATGCTGGGCAGGTCTTTTACAGAGATGAACTTTTTCACGTGCTTAAAATTGTTTTGTTTTTTGAGGAAACACTTAAAATCACGGTGTTTACCTATCTTATGATTTGGTCTTTATTTTCTATTTCTACTGCTGTTTACCAACAGTTTTCATTATTGTTCCGGCAATGATCACATAACATGACCACCAGTATCTGCTTGTCAAATATTTCATAAATAATCTGACAGTCCTCCGAATTCATAGTACGAACTGAAGGCAATGCTGTTTCATTTCCCTTTAAAGGATGCTTCGCAATCTTGTGCAGGCTTTTATTAACCCGGGAATTCAATTCATTACCGTATCCGGCTGAACCTTTCTTTTTGTAATAATCGAGAATGGTATACAAATCTACTTTCGCCTCTCTCGACCAGATTATTTCCCTTGCAGCCATTTTCCAACCTCCTTTTGCAGTTCGTAGTGCGAAATTGTCCGGTTTAACCTCAGCTGTTCTCTCGCCACCTTAATCCGTTCCTTTTGGTAATCGTTCAGCTGGCGTTTATCTTCCATAGTTTTGTTTTCCAAAATTGTTTTTATAGCTGACAAAAACGATTCATCTTCAATCCTCAACAGCTGTTCAACAATATTGTGTCGTATTTCTAATGTGCTCATACTTAACTTTTACTACGAAATTATTTACAACTAAGTGGGCCTTACCTGCCCGTTTCCTTCAACAATCCATTTATAACTGGTTAATTCTTCCAGAGCCATCGGGCCCCGTGCGTGCAGCTTTTGCGTGCTGATTCCGATCTCTGCCCCCAGCCCAAACTGAGCTCCGTCGGTGTAAGCAGTGGATGCGTTGGAATACACAGCCGAGGCATCCACCAGTTTTCGGAAAGTGCCTATACGTTCAGCGTTTTCGCTTACAATGGCTTCGCTGTGTTTTGAGCTGTACTGACTGATATGCGAAACGGCCTCGTCAAAACTATCCACGGTTTTTACCGACATTTTCAGCGACAGGAACTCCGTACCATAACTTTCGGGAGTAGCCTGAAAAAGCAAATCCTGCGGATACTTTCCTTTCAGTACTTCGTATGAGCGCTCATCGGCATAAATCACCACTTTCTCTTCAAGCAACTTTGCACCAAAAGCCGGGAGTTCATTCAACCTGCTTTCATGAATCACCAAACAATCCAGGGCATTACAAACCGACGGCCGCCGTGTTTTTGCATTGAAAATAATTTCGCGGCCCTTTTCAGCATCTCCAAACTCATCAAAATAGGTATGGCAAATTCCGGCCCCGGTTTCAATTACCGGTATGGTGGCATTTTCGCGCACAAAATTGATCAGTCCCTGGCTTCCCCGCGGAATGATCAGGTCGATGTAACCATGCGCACGTAACATTTCCTTGGTTTCTTCGCGGCCCGCCGGCAGCAAAGCAACTGTATTTTCGTTTAATCCGAATTTCTTTAAAACATCCTGAATGATCGAAACAATGGCCTGGTTCGAATCAATGGCATCGCTTCCGCCTTTCAGCACACAGGCATTACCTGACTTCAGGCAAAGCGCAAACACATCGAAGGTTACATTCGGACGTGCTTCATAAATAATACCGATCACCCCAAAGGGAACCGTCACTTTTTTGATTTTCAACCCATTCGGACGATCTAATTCTTTCAGTGTTATTCCAACCGGGCTATCCAGCAAAGCCACGTTCTCCATGTCGGAGGCGATTCCTTCAATTCTGTCCTTCGTAAGTTTCAGGCGATCGTATTTGGGATCTTCCGGGTCCATCCTGCTTAGGTCTTTCTGGTTTTCTTCCAGAATATAAGCGGTATTTGCCCGGGCCTGAGCGGCTACTTCCAGCAACACTTCCTTCACGCGATCGTTCTCAACCAGATTGAGCTGACGCGATGCTTCAAGGACTTTCTTCAGTTGTTGTTCGATCTTCATTTCTTTATTTATTATGGCTTTAAAAAGCACTGGTTTCGAAATAACCCTCTCCCGGGGGAGGGAGAGGGAGCTCAGAATACGTTATCAATTAGGGCATCAAAAAAAGGGAGAATGAATGATTGCCGTTGAACCGGCTTTTGTTGAAAGTTACCCTGAGCTGTTTTTACATATAATCTGTCCTTTTATAATTCAGTTTTAACTTGCCCCGTTCTTGTTTTCGAGGTACAAATAATCGTAATGAACTACCGGCCGTTGTTTCTCCGACAGTTTTTCCTTGTCCAATTTATCTGAATGGTAAGCGGCCTTCCCAAGTCCCACCGTTTCTCCTTTCTCGTCAAGAATTTTGATCAGGTCGCCTTTTTTAAATTCAGTATCAATGCGCACCACGCCCACCGGCAACAGGCTAACTGCCTTTTCCGAATTCAGCGCGTTCACCGCACCTGCATTTACTACAATCTGTCCTTTTGCAAAACCATCCGAATAAGCGATCCACTTTTTTACGCCGCTTGATGGTTTTTCGTTGGGTACAAAAAAAGTGTGTTTTAACGATTGCTGAACGTCCAGTAGATCAATCAGTACATTATCGCGGGTGCCGTTGGCCACGTGTACTCCAATTCCGTCGCCGGCCACTTTTTTGGCTATTCTGAATTTTGTCAGCATTCCGCCGCGGCCAAAATTCGAACGTTCGGAAGAAATCGCGTTTTGAGCTTCGTTGTCTGTAATTTCAATTCGTTCGATCAGTTTTGCATCCTCACTTTTGGGGTGGGCATTGTAAACTCCATCGATGTTACTCAGGATGATCAGGGCTTCGGAATCCACCATTGAGGCGATCAGTCCCGAAAGCTCATCGTTGTCGGTAAACATCAGTTCGGTAACCGAAATTGTATCGTTCTCGTTTACGATCGGGATCACCTTGTTCTCAAGCAAAGTGCTGAAACAGTTTTTCATGTTCAGGTAATGCCCGCGACTCGAAAAATTCTCTTTGGTAGTAAGCACCTGGGCACAAACCAGGCCGTCTTCCTGAAAAAAATCAGAATAACGTGAGATCAGTTTCACCTGTCCCAGGGCGGCCCACAACTGGCGTTGCGATACGGCGTCTGTTTTTTTGCAAGGCTGCATTACGGCGCATCCGGCAGCCACCGCCCCGGAAGACACCAACACAACCTCCACTCCGTTTTTGTGCAGAAAAGCAATCTGATCAACCAAATGCGCGATGCGTGACACATTCAGTGTCCCGTCG